>NZ_JANSJH010000003.1:16347-41518 GCF_047462495.1 Synechococcus sp. H55.2
GCGATCAGAGGGCTACCAAAGAAGCAGATACCCCCTGCTGTAACTCCGACAACAGAGAGGCCGGGCGCCCCTTATAAGGCCAGGCAAAAGCGTGGCGAAAAGCTGCTTCCTGACAGTGTTTGAGCTGCTCGAAATCGATAATGTCGTGGGTGAGCAGGTTCTCGTACTCAAACGGCAGGCGCACATTGTGCAAGCCGGCGTTGTCGGTGCAGATGGCGATATCTACCCCTGCCTCAAAGCAGCGATCAAACACAATCTTGAGGGGATCCAAACTGGACAAGGTGCCCGTTTTTAGATAGGTGGTGGGACAAACTTCCAGGCATTGTCCTCGCCGCGCCAGCTCCGGCAGCAACTCTGGATAGTGAAGGGGAATTTGAATGCCGTGGCCAATCCGCGAGACATAGGGCAGCAGCTCTGGGTAACAGCCATCCAACGTCTCGTAGAGGTGGGCAGTGGTCTTGAGGCCGCGGGCCAAGGCATACTTGAATAGCTCGATCCACTCGTCCATGCGTTCGCCGTAAGGCTTGTCTCCCCCAGCCAGGTCGATGGCACTCACATATTCCGACTCGGCAGCAGCTTCAACCATAGCCCGGTTGATGTGGCTGGGGAGGCGGGAGTGCAAACACACAATCTGAGTGGTAACAATGGGGTATTCCCGCTGCTGGCTGGCCTGTCCCACCGTCTCGATTACCTGGCGCATTTGCTTGAGGCGATCTGCCTCGTCCAGGCTGGGATCCGTGCGCAGGTAGGGGGTGTAACGAATTTCTAGGTAGGCCAGATCCTCAAATACATAGGCTCCCCGCAGCAGACGGTAGATGAAATAGGGTAAGCTTTCCAGGGTTTGCACCTGTTCCACCAGCGTGTGCAGCTCCAAGTAATCTTCAAGGGTGTTGCGCGGGCGGGTGTAGAACTCTTCAAACTCGGCATAGGTGGGAAAGCGCTCCGCCAGAGGGGATCCCTGGCGATGCAAGTAGCGCCACAGAATCCGAGGGACGACAGAACCGCCCAGGTGGCGGTGCAACTCCGCATGAAGTGCCATAGGTCGGGGCTCCCCATCGCTGCCCGCGCAGGAGCAGACTTGGTTTGTTTAAGTACTATCTTTACTCTTATCCAACTGCCTCGAGCTTGTCCAGGCGGAATTGCGCAAGCTCGGTTGGAAGTTTAGATCGTCAAACCGATCCCCTGCCCATCGTGGTAGGCGGCCAGCAGCAGGTCGGTGGTAGTATCCCAAGCAATCTCGCCCAAGCGCGATAGAGCAATGGCCCCAAGGGAGCGGCGCCGTTGGCGGGCCTCTTGAAAAGACTTGGCCATGGCCGCTTTTAGGCTGAGGCCATCTTCCACTCGAATGACAATCCGTGCCGCCAAGCTCTCATCCAAAATATCTTCCCCAACACCGGTGCAACTGACTCCCGCTGCCGCACTGGCGTAGGTTCCTGCGGGCGTGGCCGAATCGCTCACCCGCCCCACCCGCTCAAACCCCCGCCCGCCGGTGGAGGTGCCAACACAAATGCGCCCCTGTTGATCCAGCGCCACCGCTCCAACCGTGCCCATGGCCAGGGCGGTGAGCACCCTTGACGGGGGATGGGTCTGGCGCAACTGCACCCACTCCTGCAGCCGCTTGAGAGTGGTCGGGTCATAGACCGGCAACTTCAGTTCCCGCGCCAGCTCTGCTGCCCCCTGTTCGGCCACCACCCGATCCGGGCTGGATTGCAAAGCCTGGGCCAGGAGGATGGGATGCTGAACCCGGCTGACGTTGATCACCCCACTAAAAGACTGGGTGGCCCCGTTCATGAGGGCGGCGCTCATGCGGATCTGCCCATCCGACTGCAAGACCGATCCTGTGCCGGCGTTGTAGAGGGGATCATCTTCCAGCAGTTGGCAGGCATGTAAGACAGCCGCCTCTGCCGCTTGCCCTGCCAACAGCAGCGCATAGGTACTTTCCACCACCTGCCGCAGGGATCTCCTCACCTTTTCCAGGCTGTCTTCTCCTTCTAGGGCACTGCCGGCTCCGCCGTGGATAATGAGTTTGGGCTGAGGCATGATGGGTTCGGATACCTTGTGAGGCTACTGGGGGATGGTCTTTGCTTTTTGGGTTCACCCTTCACAGATACCACTTTCCAGGAACGCCGGCGGAAAGGGAGGAAGAGTCTTAAGATAATTCTGTGGATTTGCTAAGCATAGATACTCAACGGCAATCCTGGAAGAGGGCTGTCGGGTTGTGGCCGGCAGTGGTTCTCTTGGATCGTATGGCATGAACGAGGTTCTATCGATGGCGCTGCCCAGCTTGAACGAGTTCCCCTGGCTGACCACGGTCATTGTGTACCCTGTGTTGGCCGCTCTCTTTATCCCGTTGATCCCGGCGCCGGCTGGGGATCCCAGTACCCGCGCCTACGCGCAAAAGTTGGCCGAGCGGATCCGCTGGTTTGCTTTGTTCATCGCAGTCACCGATCTGCTGATTCTGCTGGCCGGCTTTTATGTCGGCTACGATCCCGCCCAGACGGGCTTGCAACTGCTGGAGCGCTACACCTGGGTGCCGCAGGTGGGGCTAAGCTGGTCGGTGGGGGCCGATGGCCTCTCCATGCCGCTCATTCTGCTCACGGCTTTTATTACCACGCTTGCCATCTTGGCCGCCTGGCCGGTCACCCTCAAGCCGCGCCTGTTTTACTTTCTCATGTTGGCCATGTACGGCGGCCAGATCGGGGTGTTTGCCGTGCAGGATATGCTGCTGTTTTTCCTGATGTGGGAGCTGGAGCTGATCCCGGTCTATTTGCTCCTCTCCATTTGGGGGGGATACAACCGCCTCTATGCGGCCACCAAGTTCATCCTCTACACCGCCCTCAGCTCGCTGTTTATCCTGGTGGCGGGCTTGGCTATGGCCTTCTACGGGGATCCCATCAGCTTTGACATGACGGATCTGGCCCACAAGGCCTATCCGCTGAGCTTCCAGTTGCTGATGTATGGGGCTTTCCTGATTGCTTATGGGGTGAAGCTGCCCGTCTTCCCCCTGCACACCTGGCTGCCCGATGCCCACGGCGAAGCCACGGCGCCGGTTCACATGTTGCTGGCCGGGATCCTGCTCAAGATGGGGGGCTATGCCCTGATGCGCATGAATGTGGGCATGCTGCCGGATGCCCACCTCTACTTTGCGCCGGTGCTGATCGTGCTGGGGGTGGTGAACATCATCTTTGCTGCCCTCACCTCCTTTGCCCAGCGCAACCTGAAGCGGAAGATCGCCTACTCCTCCATCAGCCACATGGGCTTTGTCCTCATCGGCATCGGATCCCTGACCGAAATCGGCATGAGCGGCGCCATGTTGCAGATGATCTCCCACGGGCTGATCGGGGCCAGCCTGTTCTTCTTGGTGGGGGCCACCTACGACCGCACCCACACGCTGGAGCTGGAGGAAATGGGCGGCGTCGGCCTGAAGATGCCCAAGATTTTCTCGATGTTCACCACTTGCTCGCTGGCCTCTCTGGCTCTGCCGGGGATGAGCGGCTTTGTGGCCGAGCTGATGGTGTTCATCGGCATGGCCACCACCGATGCCTACTCTCTCCCCTTCCGGCTGGTGGTGGTCTTTCTGGCGGCGGTTGGGGTGATCTTGACTCCTATCTACCTGCTGTCGATGTTGCGGCAGATCTTCTTTGGCCCGGAAAACAAAGAGCTGACCGAACATGAAGAATTGGTGGATGCCGAGCCGCGCGAGGTGTTCATCATCGCCTGCCTGCTGATCCCCATCATCGGCATCGGGTTTTATCCCAAGCTGGTCACTAGCCTCTACGACCAGTCCACCAATGCCCTGGTGGCCTTGCTGCGCCAGGAACTCTCCTCCCTCGGAGCGACGGTTGCCCAAGCCCCTGCCCTTTACAACACTGAGCCAAATTGAGGAGAGGGAAGCCGGTGTAGCTAGCCTTGGCTTTTTTCTCCAATGGGCTTGCGGCTCTCGCCGCCTTGAACTCGCATCCAGCCAAACAATGTCCCGATCGTCAGTTGGATCCCTTGAGCAAAAGCGGGAACGGGGATAACCTCTTGCGGATCCTCATGCACTGTTGGCTGCTGTCCGGCAGGATAGGCGAAAACGACCCTTTCTTCGGGGGCCACGATCCACCCCATCTGGCAGCCGTGGGCCAAGCCAATCAAGATCTTTTTGACCAGCTTCATTTGATCTTGATCGGGAGAGAGAATCTCGATGATCCAATCTGGGCAAAAGGGGATGAAATTTTGAATGGTGCCATCTTCATCCACAGGGATCCGCTCCCAGGCGATCACAGAAATATCGGGCACAATCGCATATCCGGCAAAAGTGCAGCGCAGCTCTGGAAATGCCATTCCCAGTTGAGAAGGCTCCAACATCTCGTTAATGAAGCTGCCCAGTTTTAGTTGGAGACGGCTATGCTTTCCCTGTGGCATAGGCTTCTGGATAATTTCTCCTTCAATAAACTCGCTGGCAGGCTGAGTTTCCGGCTGTTGTAGAAAGTCTTCCAGAGTTAGAGGCTTGGCAGATAGACTGACCATAGCTTGCTCCTATCACGCTGCTATTTGATTAACAATAGGCTCAGTAAAGTATCAAAGCCGATCAAAACAGATCCCTGTCCCGTTGTTGCCAAGTCATTTGGCGGTCATAAGGGCTTTTGCCAGAAAATAACCCCATCAACGGCCCCAAGATGGCCCCAAACACAAAGCCGCCCGCGTGGGCCCAGTAGGCAATCCCTCCCCCCTGCATGCCGATGTTGATGGGCGTCTGCAGGCTGGCGATGCCGTAAAACGCCTGTTGCACAAACCAAAAACCCAGGAACACCCAGGCGGGAACATAGATGGTTGTAATGAAAATGCCCAGAGGCACCAGGGTCAAGATCTCAGCTTGTGGAAAACGCAAGATATAGGCTCCCAACACCCCGGCAATGGCCCCACTTGCCCCCAGCGAAGGAATGGTGGATTCCATATCGAAAAACCACTGGGTTAGGGCGGCCAAAGCTCCACAAGTCAGGTAAAAAATGAGGTAGCGCACATGCCCCAAGCGATCCTCAACATTGTTGCCGAAAACCCACAAAAAGAGCATGTTCCCACCAATATGGAGAAAGCCCCCATGCAAAAATTGCGAGGTGAATAGGGTCATCCATTCGGGGCGCAGCGAAGAAGTGACCTCCCCTCGAAAACTCGCCGTCAACTCTACCGGTACCACTGCCCACTCTCGGAAAAAAGCCACCAACTCTCGCGGCGATAAGGTAAGCTCATACACAAAAACCAAGATGTTGATGAGCACCAGGGCATAGGTGACGTAGGCCGTGCGGGTGGTTGGGTTGCGGTCTTGCAGAGGTACCACAGTTGAGATCCAGTTGACATCACCCTCTAGCTTAACCTGTCTCTTCCTACCCCTCAGACTCACCTCTAAAACCCCACTTGAGGCTACACTGGAGTGGTCTGCTGGGAGCCATGCTTACAGTTGGGATCCCCTGTCTGTAGAAATGTTCCGGCTGTTCCCATACGGCCGATGGTGAACTTAGAGGAGTGGACTGATGTCCGAGGTTGAAAGCCCAACTACCCCCCTCAAGTTTTTGATCGTCGAAGATCATCCCGAGGTGGCCCAAAACAACTGCGAGTGGCTGCAGCGGATTGCAGCCGATGCTCAGTGCATCACGGTCAGCAATCCCATGGACGCCATCCTGCGCCTGCAGCGGGAACAGCCGGATTTGGTCGTGGCGGACTTGCTCTACGGTCAAACCAGCGGCGAACAGTCTGCCGAGCCTGGCCTAGAGTTCCTGCGCCACATCTTTGAGAACTACCCCACCCTGAACGTGATGGCCTATTCTAGTGAGCCGCTACTGCTGACTCCATTGGTGGGCTTGATCAGCAAACACCAGGGCGGGTTTGCCGCGGTTAACAAAATGGAACGGCGGACTGTGTTTTTGGAGGGAGCCAAAAGCGCCCTGAATGGAGAATTGCGCATGCCGCGGGAGTTGCGTGGTCTCACGAAGCTGACAGAACGGGAAATTGAGGTCTTGAACTTACTCTGCAAAGAGGCCCTCACCGATCAGGCCATTGCCGATCGCATTCACACCAGCAAGAAGACCGTACAAAACTGCATCCAACGGCTCAAAGAAAAGCTGGATATTTTCGGATCTGAGGATGAGATCAACGCCCGCGTTGCCATGTGTATGACAGCCGTTCAGAAGAAGATTATTCAATGGTAAATAAAGGTAACTAAATGGTAGAGGCCAGAGGATAGCTGTTGCTCTGTAGGAACTTTTATCCGAGACAGTTTTCCACCGGGCTCAGCGGATCCCCAACACAGAGGCGAAGACGCTGTGGCCCACAATGGCCTCTACCACAACACTCAGGGCAAACCCCAGCATGGCCAGCCGTCCGTTCCATCGCTCGGCCTTCTCAGTCCAGCCAATTTCCCACTCCGGCGGGGTGTCGCCGTCTTGACCATACTGCGGCACATACCGCGGGCGACCGGCGCCTTCCCAGCCGGCAGGGCGCTTGGAGTTGAAGAAAGCCATCGAGCCCATCGCAACAGCAGCTACCAGCCCAGCCACCATTACGGCAATGTAGGGGAAAAAGGGATTCTCAAGCATCATCAGCCTGTCAAGATAGGAGTCGAAGGGTAAAAAAGCTCAAGCCAAGGTAGAGCCGCAGCATCTCAAGGCTAAGGGGTAAAGTCTGTGAGATGCCCGATGGGGCTCTACCGGATTATTGCAGATTATTGCAGACCCAGCCACTGAGCGAGAGTGCTGGCAAAAACACTGTGGCCCAGCGCCGCTTCTGTAACCATGCTGATCACGAAGCCCAACATGGCCAAGCGTCCATTCCAACGCTCCGCTTGCTCCGTCCAGCCGGGGATCCAGTCGTTGCTGGTGTCATAGTACTGGGCAACGGATGCGGAATCCAGGCGCGAAGGAATCCTAGGAGACGATTGCATTGTGAATACCTTTATCACTGTACGTAAACAAACTTAACATAAGATTACAGTTTGTGACAAGTTTTGGCTTCCAAGCCCTGACGGCAGAGTGGGTAGGACTGAAGGGATCCCAGATGGGTTTTCCGAGGGCTGGCCCAGAGCGATGTCATACTGAGGGAAACGGGCTTTTTGCGCAGACTATGGCGGTATCCACCCCTTCTTCTCTTAGGCTGGACCATTCTTTCGACCTAGCTGCCCAGGTGCGGTCGGACTTTCCGATTTTGCAGCGCCAGGTCAACGGCCACCCCCTGATCTACTTTGACAACGCTGCCACTTCTCAAAAGCCACTGGCAGTTTTGCAGGCGATGGATCGGTACTATCGGTGCTCCAACGCCAACGTGCATCGTGGGGTTCATACGCTGAGCAACGAAGCCACCGATGCCTATGAGGGGGCGCGGGAAAAGATCGCTCGTTTTATCAACGCCGCTTCGCCACAGGAGATCGTTTACACCCGCAATGCCAGCGAAGCCATCAATCTGGTGGCCTACAGTTGGGGTTTGAGCAATTTGGAACGAGGGGATGAGATCGTCCTTTCGGTGATGGAGCACCACAGCAACCTGATCCCGTGGCAGCTCGTGGCCCAGAAGACGGGAGCCTGCCTCCAGTTCATCCAGATCACGCCAGCAGGAGAGTTGGATCTGGAGCACTACCGGTCTTTGCTCAGCGACCGCACCCGCCTGGTGGCGGTAACCCAGGTTTCCAATATGCTGGGATCCATCAACCCCGTCCAGGAGATCACGGAGCTGGCCCATCGCTACGGGGCCAAGGTTTTGCTGGATGCTTGTCAGAGTGTGCCTCACATGCCTGTGGATGTGCAGGCGTTGAATTGCGATTGGTTGGCCTTTTCAGGGCATAAGATGTGTGGCCCAACGGGGATTGGCATCCTCTACGGCAGGCGGGAGCTGTTGCGAGGGATGCCACCCTTTTTGGGTGGGGGAGAGATGATCGCCGATGTGTACTGGGATCACGCCACCTATGCGGATATCCCCCACAAATTTGAGGCCGGCACGCCGGCGATTGCCCAGGCGGTGGGGTTGGGGGCAGCCGTGGATTACTTGAGCCAGATCGGCTTGGAGCGGGTTCACGCCCATGAACAACGGTTGATCGCCCATTTGTTGGACGGGATCCAAAACATAGCGGGTATCACGGTTTACGGCCCCAAGGATCCGACGCGACGGGCAGGGCTGGTCAGCTTTTCGGTAGAGGCCGTCCATCCGCATGACTTGTCTACCTTGCTGGATGAGCAGGGCATCGCCATTCGAGCGGGGCACCATTGCACTCAGCCCCTGCATCGCTATTTGGGAGTCCAATCCACCGCCCGGGCCAGCGTTTACCTGTACAACACGTTGGCGGAGGTAGATCGCTTCTTGGAAGTGTTGGCAGAAGCGGTGGAGTTCTTCAGCGTTGCTTTGGGCTAGGGATCCGTCACAGGCAGAGGACTTCGTCCCGACTGGCGCCAATCGATATCTCAAGTAACATCAACCAAGTCGGGATGGAAGGCCTGACTCCAAAACCGATGTGGAGACCCTGTAGGACTGGTTTGCCGGCGTCGGTCGGTGAAGCGTCAAAGATCCCTGCCCTAAAAGACAGGGAGTATGTCAACATGATCTAGGTTTGAACTAGGAGGTCGGGGTTGTGATCGAGCCGATTTTGTTGGGGATCGTTTTGGGGATGGTGTTGGTCACCTTGGCGGGCTTGTTTGTGGCCGCCTACAGGCAGTATCAACGGGGCAACAAGATCGGTCTTTGAAAGTTGCCCTGGGTAGGTTAGGCGGAGAAGAAGTGAGGTGGCATGGCGATGCACTGGCTGCGCACCGTTGCTGCTTTGCGGGAGCAGGTAACTGGCTGGCGGGGATCCACCATCGGCTTGGTGCCCACGATGGGATCCCTGCACGAGGGCCATCTCAGCCTGATCCGCCGCTGCCGCCAAGAGTGCGACCGCACGGTGGTCAGCATTTTCGTCAACCCGCTGCAATTTGGGCCCAACGAAGACTGGGATCGCTACCCCCGCGACGAGGAGGGGGATCGGGCCCTGTGTGAAGCGGCGGGCGTGGATGTGGTGTTTGCCCCCGACCCGCAGGAGATGGGCGCCAGCCCGGCAGCCGGCAGCGACCGCACCTGGGTCATGCCTCCCGAGTCCCTTTTGCAAACCCTCTGTGCCCCCCACCGACCGGGGCATTTTCGCGGCGTAGCCACCATCGTGCTGCAACTGCTGAACTTGGTGCAGCCGCAGCGGGCCTACTTTGGCCAGAAAGACGCCCAGCAACTGGCGATCATCCAACGGCTGGTCCAAGATCTGCAGATCCCCACCACCATTGTCCCCTGCCCCACCGTGCGAGAAGCCGATGGCCTCGCCTGCAGCTCCCGCAACCGCTACCTTTCTCCTGAAGAGAGACAGGTGGCCACCAGCCTGTACCGGGCCTTGTGTCGGGGGTATAACCATTGGCAGGCGGGGGATCCCTCGGCAGAAGGGATCCTGGCTGCCGCCCGTGCCGAGCTGGAGCACACCCCTGAACTGCGGGTGCAATACTTGGAACTGGTGGATCCGCAAACCCTCCAGCCGCTGGCCGAGGTGAAAGACAAGGGATTGCTGGCCATCGCCGCCTATGTGGGGCAAACTCGCCTGATCGACAATCTGCTCCTCTCTCCGGCACAAGGGGATCCCTGGGCCGAGAAAGCACAAAACGCGGCACCGCCTTCCTCGGAGGTGGCTTCTACCCCACGTCGCCCGCTGATTGCCATCGACGGCCCGGCAGGAGCCGGAAAATCCACCGTGGCGCGGGCAGTGGCCGCCCAACTGCAGCTTTTGTACTTGGACACAGGGGCCATGTATCGGGCTATCACCTGGCTGGCGCTGCAGCGGGGGATCCCGTTGGACGACGCCGAGCAATTGACCCAACTGGCCGCCCAAACCCAGCTCACCCTGCAAAGTGGCACTTCTTCGGCAGAGCCGACCCGCATCTGGGCCGATGGCGAAGAAATCACCCAGGCCATCCGCTCCCCAGAAGTGACCCGCTGGGTCTCTCAGGTGGCGGCAGTGCCGGGGGTGCGGCAGGAGCTGGTGAAGCGGCAACGCAGCATTGGCCGGGATGGGGGGGCCGTCTTAGAGGGGCGAGATATCGGCACCTATGTCTTTCCCGATGCTGAGCTGAAAGTCTTTTTGACCGCCTCGGTGGGCGAACGAGCCCAACGCCGGCAACAGCAACTCCAAGCCCAAGGGCAAATGGTGCCCCTCGAAGAATTGAAAGCCCAAATCGAGCAGCGGGATCGCCGCGACAGCGAACGGCTTATCTCTCCCTTGCGGCCTGCCCCCGACGCCATCCTGATCGACACAGATCACCTGAGCCAATCCGAGGTGCAAGACAAAATTGTGATGTTGTACCGACAACTTTTGGATCGATCCGGCCAAGCCCGTTTTGATCAATAGCTTTGAGCAACCGGTTAGGGATCAACACAGGATAAGTTAAGCTTTTCACAAGATCTTCCAAGATCTTCAGCAAGCTAGTCGGTTTGAACAGCTTGAGTGCTCTCTCGTTGCTCAATGAAGACTCTTATCGCAAAAGATGGAGTTGGTGGGTGTTTAGGGATTCTGAGCCTTGGGTTGAGTGCTGAACTTTGGCAAAACCGCTCAGGTGTCGAGGTGCCGGATGGGATCCCGTTGGTGATGAAAATGTGCCGACCCGCTTTTCTTTGCATTGGCCGAAGCTACCCATTTTCTGCTCTGGGCAACATGGATCTGGATCCCGTTCCGCTGTTGCGGACGGAGCGCTATGGTTAATGTCTTCCTCTTAGCCTTTTTGCTTCTCCTTTCGGGAGCTTGCTCTGGGGCCGAAACGGCCATCACGGCCATGGATAACTTGCGCCTGGAATCCCTGATCGAGGAACAAGGGGATCCGCAAGGCTTGTATCGACTGGCCCAACAACAGCGCTCACGGCTGATCACCACCCTGTTGTTGGTGAACAACTTTGTCAACATCGGCATTGCTGCCCTGGCCACAGCCCTCTCCATCGAGCTGCTGGGATCCCAGTTTGGAGCTTTGGCCGCCACTGTGCCCACCACGATCCTGGTGCTCCTGTTTGGAGAAGTAGCCCCAAAGTCCCTGGCGGTGAGTCATCCCCTGGGGGTGTTCCGCTGGGTGGTGCGGCCTGTCCATATCCTCTCGGTGCTGCTGCGCCCTTTTACCGACGCCTTTGAATGGATTGTCAGCCGGCTGTTCAACCTGTTGGAGCTCTCGCCGCTGACGGCCACTGCTTCCCTCAAGGATTTGGAGCTGTTGATCGACGTGCTGGGGCAGCGGGGGCTGCTGGATTGGCAAAAACGGCGCCTGTTTCGCGGGGCGCTGGCGTTGGATTTGCTCCAGGCGGGAGATGTGGCCAAACCTAGAGTAAAAATGGAGACCATCTCCCACGATAAAACCCTGCAGGATGTGGTGAAGCTCTGCCTGGAGACGGGCTACTCCCGCATCCCTGTGCAGGGGGAATCTAAGGACGAGATCGTCGGCGTCATCCACCTCAAGCAGGCCCTGCGCCACCTGGAGCAAAAGGGCAATGCCGAGGTGACCAAGGCCATGTCCCCGCCTTTTTTTGTGCCCGATACCAAGCGCGTCAGCCTGTTACTCAAAGAGATGCTGCGCTCCCGCCAACACCTGGGGATCGTGGTGGATGAGTTTGGCGGCACCACCGGCCTGATCACGCTGGAGGACATTTTGGAAGAGCTGGTGGGAGATATCTACGACGAAAGCGATCTCTCCCCCCTGCTGCTGCAGCGACAACGACGACAGCGCCCCTCCTCCCCTGGCTCCCCTTGAGGGAGGCCGCTAGCCGGCTTCTACAGAGTCTTCGTTGGCTTCGGGGGGGAGCTCCACAAAACCTGGATCGGCAGGGTAGCGGGCCACAAAAAAGATCGAGAAGCTGTGGATCCCCAGGCCTAGGCCCCACCAGCCCAGCAGCGGCACCAGCCACGGCCAATCCGCCCGGTACAACTGCTGGAAAAACACCAGTCCCGACGCGCTGCAGAGAAAAACGGCCAGGTGGGCCGCGTAGGTGTAGCGGTCATCCAGCTTGCGAAACTCGGGATCCCGACGGGAGGGCTTCCGGGGCCAGCGAGGCGGCATGGCAGCAACCCCTCACAACTCAAAACCTTCTCCAGTGTAGAACAAGCCACCACCAGGGATCCCTGCAGCCGTACGGGCTTTTTGCTCCTTAAGAGGTTTGCTGGGGATGCTCCCGCCAGCGGCAACTGGGGGGATCCGTTTCGCCGGGCTGGGCGGCAAACTCCAGCGGCCCGTTTTCGGTGTATAGGTGCAGGTCGAACCAGAAGGTGGATCCCTGTTCCAGCTTGCTTTCTAGGCAGATGCGGGTGTGGTGTTTCTCCAGAATGTTGCGCACAATGGCCAGGCCCAGGCCGGTGCCCTCCAAAGTGTGGACGCGGTTCTCGACGCGGAAAAAGCGGTCGAAGATCCGCTCTTGATCCTCGGGCGCGATGCCGATGCCCGTATCGGCCACCGCCACCCGCACCGCCTGCGGGGATCCATCCGCCTGTACCACCAGGTGGGCATGCACCGTCACCAGACCTCCCGACGGCGTGAACTTGAGAGCGTTGCCCAAAAGATTGGTCATCACCTGCAGCAGCAGATCGTAGTTGCCCCACACCAGGGGCAGATCCGGATCGACAAACTTGCGCAACTGGATCCCTTTGTCGCGGGCTTGCAGGTGGTGGGTGCGCAGGGTTTGCTCGATCACCGCCGCGATATCGACGGCCTCGAAGTGGTACTGCTTGCCCGACTCCAGACGCGACAAATCCAACACATCGTTGACCAAGCGGGTGAGGCGATCGGTTTCGCGGTTGGCAATTTCCAGATAGTCCAGCCGCTCCTCTGGCGACATCTGCTCGCCGTACTCGTAGAGGGTCTCGATAAAAGACTTAATACTGAAGAGGGGGGTGCGCAGCTCGTGGCTGATGTTGCTGATGAACTGGGCCTTGGCCTCGTTGAGCTCCACCTCGCGGGTGATGTCCTGTACCGTCATTACAATCCCCTTGAGGTTTTGCCGCCGCGGGTCGGATACCGGCGACAGCAGGATGCGAACGACGCGCTTGATGGGGCCGCTGAGGTTGACGCGAATTTCTTCTGCCTCTTGATCCCCGCGGGCAATTTGCATCAGGGGGCGGGCCAACTGCTGCCGTAGATCCTCCGGCAACAGCTCCGGCAAGGGCTTGCCCAAGACGGGATCCCCTTCCCAGCCGAACATGCGAGAGGCCGCCGGGTTGAGCAGCAGCACCCGAAACTCGGCATCCAGCAAAATGGCGGCATCGACGATAGAGAAAACCAACGTCTCCAACTTGGCTTTGGCGGCGGCCAGTTCTTCGATGTTCTGCTCTTCGTAGCTCTGCAGCCGCTCCGCCATCTCGTTAAAGCTGTCGATGAGCTGGGCCAGCTCTCCCCCAAAGGGCAGGTCGATGCGCTGCTTGAAGTTGCCCTTGGTGATCTCCTGAACGCCCTTGACCAGTTCTTTGATGGGATAGGTGATGGTGAGGGCGTTGACCACGGATCCCAGGATGGCCAGAACCCACACTGCCAAAAACACCCCAATCGAGACCTCCCGCGCCAGTTGCGTGGAGCGCACAAGGGCGGGGTTGGGGTTGATGCCGAGGCCAAGGGTGCCCAAAAAGCGGCCCTGATGATAGATGCCGACAAAAATGTCCGTCACCCGCCCGGCGGGGGTGAGGTGGGTGCGCACCAGCGGCTGGCCCTCGGCAGGCGGGCGGTTGTCCGGCAGTTGCATGCGGCGGGTAAGGCTGAGGGAGGTTTTCACCTCCTGGTTGGAAAACGGGATCCCGTAGTAGATGTTCCCCTCCGGGTCGGCGTAGAGCAAATAGCGAATGCTGCTGGTGCTCTCAAAGTATTGCCGCGACAGTTGGGCCACTTCGCCGATGCGATCTTCGGCGATCAGGGGAGCGACATTGGCTGCCAACAGCAATCCCAGATCCCGGCCAAAGCGGGCCTCGTTAAAGCGGGCATCCTGCTGCACAGTGCTGACGGCCCAGAAGGTGAAGCTGCTCACCACCAGCGAGACCACCAGCGTGGCCACAAAGAGCAACTGGGTCTCCAGGCGCAGCTTTTGTTTCCAGCGCGCCCACCAGCGCCGCAGGGATCCCCAAAAGCCCCCTCCCCTTGTCGGCTCCGCAGTCTCCCCAAGCGAGAGCTCTGGAGGAGAAGAAGCAGCCGCCTCAGGGGATTGGACTTCGGCAAGGGGCTCGGCAGTGCTGACAGGAGACATGAACCCGACGTAACAACCCTGGAGAACACTGTCGCCACCATTCTGACATGGCTGCCGACAGGGTTAAGAAAGGGTTAGATTTTCTGAAAAGATTGTTACAACAGAAGGGACACGCCTAGATCCAACTAGGGATCCTAAAGGCGCAAAAGGAAATGCTTCTAGAGGGGTTGCAGGCCTAGCTTCTCGAGCAAAGCCGCATCGGCGGCCGAGCCTGGGTTAGGCGTGGTCAACAACTTTTCGCCGGTGAAGATGGAATTGGCGCCTGCCGAGAAGCACAGCGCCTGGTCGCTCTCGGACAGGTTTTTCCGCCCTGCCGAGAGCCGGATCTGGGCTCTGGGCAGCAGCAGCCGAGCCGTGGCGATGGTGCGCACCAGCAGCAGCGGATCGGGAGGGGGAAGCTGGCCCAGGGGCGTGCCAGCCACCGGCACCAGCGCGTTGATGGGTACCGAAGTGGGCGGCGGCGTCAGGTTGGCCAAAACGTGCAGCAGGGCGATGCGGTCTTCGTCGGTCTCCCCAAGGCCGACAATGCCGCCACAGCAGATCTGCAGGCCGGCTGCCCCCACATGGGCCAGAGTCTCCAGGCGATCCTGGTAGGTGCGCGTCGTGATGATGCGGGGGTAGAACTCCGGCGAGGTGTCCAGATTGTGGTTGTAGGCCGTCAGCCCAGCCGCCGCCAACTGCTGCGCCTGAGCAGCCGACACCATCCCCAAAGTGACACAGGCTTCCATCCCCAGCTCGCGCACCGTGCGCACCATCTCCAGCACCCGCTCAAACACCTCCCCTTCCGGGGCTGACCGCCAAGCAGCGCCCATACATAGCCGGGTGGCACCGGCTTTTTGAGCAGCCATGGCCTGCTCGCGCAGCGAATCCAGGGAGATCAAGGGGTAGGTCTCGATCCCTGTCGAGTAGCGGGCGCTTTGGGGGCAATAGGCGCAGTCTTCCGGGCAGCCGCCCGACTTGATGTTGACAAGGGCGCAGAGTTGAACCCGGTTGGGAGGGTGGTGCTGTCGGTGCACCGCCTGCGCCTCGAACACCAACTGCAGCAGCGGCCGGTGGTAGATTTCGCGAACGTACTCCAGAGCAATGGCCATGCCGGCAATGTCCAAAACTCCCTAAAAGCTTGCCAGCGCTCTTAGGTTTGGTTAGGATAAGGGGTCTGTGCTTTGAGAAGGCGAACCCGTCTCGCTTAGAAACTCAACAATGATAACCGCAGAAGCAGTGGCCAAAGGCCCTATCAGCCAATTTGTTGAGCATCACTTTCGCCACTTCAACGCCGCCGCCCTGGTGGATGCCGCCAAGGGCTACTCTGCTCACCTGGAAAAAGGCGGCAAGATGATGGTGACCTTGGCCGGCGCCATGAGTACGGCGGAGCTGGGGCTCTCCCTGGCCGAGATGATCCGCCAGGACAAGGTGCACGCCATCTCCTGCACCGGCGCCAACCTGGAGGAAGACATCTTCAACCTCATCGCCCACGACTTCTACGAGCGGGTGCCCAACTACCGCGACCTCAGCCCGCAGCAGGAGCAGGAGCTGCTGGAGCGGCACCTGAACCGGGTAACCGACACCTGCATTCCCGAAGAAGAGGCGATGCGGCGCCTGGAAAAAGCTCTGCTGGAAGAGTGGATGGCTGCCGACCGGGCCGGGGAACGCCACTTCCCCCACGAGTTCATCTACCGCATCCTGCGCAGCGGCAGGCTGGAGCCCTACTACCAGATCAATCCGCGGGATTCCTGGGTTTACGCGGCCATGGAGGCCAACTTGCCCATCTACGTGCCGGGCTGGGAGGACTCCACCACCGGCAACATGTACGCTGCCCACTGCATTACCGGTGAGATCCGCCATGTCCATACCGTCCGCACGGGCATTGAGTACATGATCCAACTGGCGGACTGGTACACGCGCACCTCGGCAGAGTGCTCCATCGGCTTCTTCCAGATTGGCGGCGGCATTGCTGGCGATTTTCCCATCTGCGTGGTGCCCATGCTGCACCAAGACCTGGGCCGCAAAGGGATCCCCCTGTGGGGCTATTTCTGCCAGATCAGCGACTCCACCACCAGCTACGGCTCCTACTCGGGGGCAGTCCCCAACGAGAAGATCACCTGGGGCAAGCTGGGGGTTGACACACCTAAGTTCGTCATCGAGTCGGATGCCACCATCGTGGCGCCTTTGATCTTCGCCTGGGTGCTGGGGTGGTAGGGCCGTCTCAGGGCACCTCCCGCTCGGTCGTCCCTGGAGCGGCAGCCAGGGGAAGGTACAGCTGTTTCAAACGGGATGAAGACATTTCGCCCCCCACTCCCAACACAAGGAGAGAGGGGTTGCTGAGGGTCAGCGATTGTCCTTATGGTTCGGGGCGGGGCCATTGGGAGAGCAGAATCGCAGCTTCCCAGCGCCTCATGTCCTGGGCAATGCGCAGGGGGGTAAGGCCGTAGCCGTCCGGCTCGTCAATCTCGGAGCCATGCTCCAGCAGCAGCCGCACCACCGCGGGGTTGCCCGACCAAGCGGCAAAATGCAGGGGCAGGCCGCCGGCCCCGAAGCGGGCGTTCACTTCGGCACCTCCCTCGAGCAAAGCCTTGGTCACTTCAGGATTGCCCAGGCGGGCAGCTTGGTGCAGGGGGCTGGCTCCGCCGCGATCTAACCGGTTGGGATCCGCCCCAGCGGCCAGCAAAAGGCGGGTGTTGAGGCCGCTTTCGACGAAGAACAGAGCCGTCTTGCCCCGCTCCTCGACGACATTGGCGTCTTTCCCCAGCCAGAGAGCCAGTTGCAGCCGCAGCGGGTTGGCGGTGGCCAGGACTTGAGGATCTTCTGGCAGGGAGTACCCGTAGACCCCCAGCCCTCCCAGCAGCAGGGATCCCAGCCCGACACCCACAGCCCACCACCTACGCTCCATGGCCCTACTCCTCAAAGAACAGGATGGCAATCCCTTGGCTGGGCAGGGCCTGGGCCGAAAGCAGCAACGGGTTGCTGAGGGCAGGTTGCGCGGCAGCGGCGGGAAATAGGCGCAAAAACGCTTCTAAAGGTTGCAGCTCGCATTGGGACGCCTCGGCGGCGGTGCGATACATAGTCGGGATGACCAACTTGGGCTGCAGCGCTTCGATGGCTGCCTTGGCCCCGGCGGGATCGTAGTTTTTCGGCCCACCCCCCACCGGCACCAGCAAGAGGTCAGGGCGAGCCAGCAGGATGGACTGTTCCCGGCCAATGGGCTGCAGGGCCCCCCCCAAATGGACAATGTCGATCCCGGCCATGCGCCAGCGCCAGCCCACGTTGAGGCCAAAGCGGGGGCCCCGCGGCATGCGCACCCCCTGCACGCGGATCCCATCGATGACGTAGTCCCCGGGCTGAAACAACACCCTGGGGTTGCCGGGCACGACGTCCAGGGCCCCTTCGTCGAGAAGGCGGCTGCTGAGCAGCACCAGATCGGCATTAACGCTGGGAGCAGGGTAGCCGGCTGTACAGCCCCCAGGCCGAAAGGGGTTGACCAGAAAGCGCTTGCCCTCCCCCTCGAACAAAACGCAACTGTGGTGCAGCCAGGTCAGTTGCAGGCTCTGGGAGGTGAACTCCAGGGATCCCCCTGGGAAAGGGGCCGTTTGGGCAACCGCCCATTGACCCCCTACGGCGAGGGATCCCACCAGGCTGGCGCTGGCTTGCAAAAGCTGGCGACGCTTCATGGGCACGGGATCCCTGACGCGACGGCGGCAGCCGCTGGCTGGGACGATCCCGAGACATGGAGCTGAGCCAGGCGCAGGAAGTTGCCCAACAGGCGCTTGCCCTCCAGGGTCAAGATGCTTTCTGGGTGAAACTGCACCCCCTGAACGTGAGGATAGCGGCGGTGGCGCACCCCCATGATGATCCCACTGTCCGTTTGAGCCGTCACCTCCAGCTCTTCAGGACAGGTGGAGGGCTCAATGACCAAGCTGTGGTAGCGAGTTGCCGCAAAAGGCCGGCTTAGCCCCTCAAACACCCCCACCCCTTGGTGGTAAATCAGGGAAGTTTTGCCGTGCATCAACTCAGAGGCGCGCACGATCTGGCCACCGTAGACCTGGCCGATGCACTGGTGGCCCAGGCAGACGCCCAGAATGGGCAGCCTTGGCCCCAGCTCCCGAATCAGCTCCAGCGAGATGCCAGCATCCTCTGGCCGTCCCGGCCCGGGGGAAATGACCACCCCCTCTGGCTGTAGCTGGCACAGCTCGGCAACCGAGAGCTGGTCATTGCGAAAAACCCGCACCTGCGCCCCCAGTTCCCCCAGGTATTGCACCAGGTTATAGGTAAAGCTGTCGTAGTTGTCAATAACGACCAGCACGATAGCATCCGGCGACGAGACCCCATTTTATCATTGCCCAGGAGGCTGCTAACCCTCGGCTCGGCATTTAGAGCCAATACCCTGAGGAAGCTTGTATTCTGGAAGGTATAACACATAAGCAGCAGCGAGTTGGCTGGCTTTCCAGATGTCAATGCCGACTTCTTGGATCCCATGAATGCGCTTCTCTCCCCGGCAACCGATTTGCTGGACGAGTTGCGGCAGCTTTTCCCCTTCGAGCTGGACGAATTTCAGATCCGGGCCATTCAGGTTCTGGCGGCAGGGGAATCGGTGGTGGTCTGTGCTCCCACTGGATCCGGCAAGACCCTGATCGGAGAATATGCTATCTATCGGGCCTTGTCCCAGGGCAAGCGGGCTTTTTATACAACCCCTCTGAAGGCTCTTTCCAACCAAAAGTTTCGCGATTTCGGCCAGCAATTCGGCCCGGAGCGGGTTGGCCTCCTCACCGGCGACATCTCCATCAACCGGGAGGCGCCGATCTTGGTGATGACCACCGAGATCTTCCGCAACATGCTCTACGGCACGCCGCTCTCTCTGGCGGTTCAGAGAGGGGCCTACGCCAGTGAGATGGAACCTTGGGAGGATGCGGAGGCCCTGAACCGGGATCCCTTGCGGGATGTGCAGGCGGTGATCCTGGACGAATGCCACTACATGAACGACCAGCAGCGGGGCACCGTCTGGGAAGAAGCGATCATCTATTGCCCCCCCACAATCCAGCTCATCGCCCTTTCGGCCACCCTGGCCAACAGCGACCAGCTCGCCGACTGGATGAACCAGGTGCATGGTCCCACCCGCCTGATCGACTCCAGCCATCGCCCGGTGCCGCTGCAATTTCACTTTGCCAATCGCAAAGGACTGTTCCCCCTGCTGGAGCAAACGGAGTCGGGCCAGTGGGTTCGCAATCGCCGCCTAAAAAGCAAACCCTCCAAGTCCGGCCAGTCCTCCTATGGGGGGGTGCCAGATATGGTGCAGGTGGTGGAAAACTTGCGCCAGCGAGATATGTTGCCGGCCATCTATTTCATTTTCAGCCGCAAAGGTTGCGACCTGGCGGTGGCCGGTGTGGGGAACTTGGACTTAGTCGCCAGCGAGGCAGAACGGCAGCAGTTGGCCGAGCAGATCGACTGCTTTTGCCGGGAAACGCCGGAAGCTGTGCGTCGGGATCAACTGGATGCCCTCTACCGGGGTATTGCCGCCCACCATGCCGGCATGTTGCCCGCCTGGAAGGGCTTGGTGGAGCACCTGTTTCAGCAGGGATTGGTGAAGCTGGTCTTCGCCACCGAGACCTTGGCCGCCGGGATCAACATGCCCGCCCGCACCACGGTCATCTCTTCTCTTTCCAAGCGCACCGATAACGGCCACCGCCTCTTGACCGCCTCTGAGTTTATGCAAATGTCGGGCCGGGCCGGGCGACGGGGCAAAGATGTGATCGGGCATGTGGTGACCTTGCAATCGCCTTTTGAAGGGGCGCAAGAGGCGGCGCGGCTGGCCACGGCGGGGGCGGATCCCTTGGTGAGCCAGTTTACCCCCACCTATGGCATGGTGCTGAACCTGCTGCAAAAGCACTCTTTGGAAGCGGCGCGGGATCTCATTAACCGCAGCTTTGGCCAGTATTTGCTCTCGCTGCAAAAGCTGCCCGAACAACAAGAACTGCAGCAGACGCGCGCCGAGCTGGAAGAGATCGACCGCCTCCTGGGAGATATTTCTGCTGAAGATATCGCCCGCTATGAGAAAATGCAGGCGCAGCGGCGGGAAGAACGGCGCATCTTGCGCTACCTACTCAAACAGCGAGAAGCCGAGCCGGATCCCACCCTGCGCCTGTTGGCTTTTCCCCACATCCAAGCCCAAGAGGAAAAGATCCGCGCCCTGGAAGCTCAAATCCGAGAGAATCCCGCCCACCAAGTGGGGAAAAAACTGCTGGGCCTACGAGAAAAACGGCAGCGCTTGCTCAAGCGCCTTGAGCATCTGGAGCGGCAAAGCGATTCGGTGCAGGAGTTGCGCTGGCAGCAATTTATGGCCTTGGTGGGGGTGTTGCAGGAGTTCGACTGTCTGCGGGAGTATCAACCTACCGCCAGCGGAGAGGTGGTGGCCGCTCTGCGAGGGGATAACGAGCTCTGGCTGGCGCTGGCTCTGCTCTCTGGGGAATGTCAAGGCTGTGCTCCTCATCATCTGGCCGGAGTTGTGGCTGCCTTGGTTTCAGAGCCTCCCCGTTCAGGTACCTACAGCCGGCTGCGCACCTCGGGGCTGGTGGAGGATGTGTTGCATGGGTTACGGGGCCTGCGGCGGCAACTGTTCCGCAGCCAGCGGCAACACCAGGTGTTTCATGTGCCGATTGGGTTTGAGCCCAGCTTGGCCGGGATCGTGGAACACTGGGCGCAAGGGACTCCTTGGAAAACCTTAGAGGCCAGTACCAACCTGGATGCCGGCGACTTGGTGCGCCTGATCCGTCGCACGTTGGATTTGCTTTCTCAGATCCCCTATGTCCCCCATCTGCCGTCAGAGTTGCGGGAAAATGCCCGCGAAGCCCAAAAGATGCTGGATCGCTTCCCGGTCAGCGAGCTGATCTAGAACTAGAATTACTGACTTTCTCTTTTTCAGGGACACAAGTGTAGCTATGCCACTGTTTGCAGAAAGCCTAGCTGCTAACCTTTTGACCAACCCCAGTGTAATCCTACTTCAAAGCCTTCAGAAGTGATTGAGCTGCTGGACAGATTCCAGGGGTGTTCATGGATGATACTCTATCTGGGAAAAAAGCCTTTGGGCTTTATCAGAGTTAAGAAAATGAGGTGAGTACAACGTGCCTGACTTCAACTATTGGAAAGATAAGTACAAACATTCCTGGGAGGAGTCTGCAAAGCGAGAGCATAAGGTTGCAAAGCTTCTGGAGTCTATGTCTGATGGCAGAATTCAAGTTGAATTTAGAGGTTTAGGGACAGGCCAGTCAGAGTACCTACCTGGGAACGCAACACAGCATGGTCACGAGAAAGGTGATCCAGATATCTTTGTCGTTGGAACAAACGTGTACCTTGAAATTACTGGGCCATTGACAACCTCGGTCGACGAACATCAGCCTCTGTGGATTAGACCTGACAAGGTTCAAAATGCTCAAAGAAAAAGAGAAGGAGAACATGAGGTTTGGTTAGTGCATCACTTGCCTCGGAACGACTTGTTACGTACGGTAGCGCTCGACACTGAATTTTTTAATGCCTTGCAAGATGGAGAGTTTCCAATCGTTAACCCTAAAATTCGTGGAGCAGAAGAAAAGTATTACTCCATTCCAGCAAACCATCATTGCGTCGGATCAATAGATGTTCTGATTGAAAGACTGACGAGAGGAAGGTAACCCGAACTATACATTAACTAATTCGTAGAGCTAAACTTTACGCTAAATGTTGGCTAATCCAAGAAGAGAAGAAATTGACTACATTGAATCAGGGATCCGTCCGATGAAGCTGACAATGAGGTTTGGATCAGTGGCATTGGTTGTGCAGAGCTCGAACTGGGTTTGGCACTTCTGATGGCCAACTCCGTTAGGTCCATGCCCGACCCCGCTTGCCGTGTCCCACTGTAGCCTGGATCTCAGTGGACTTGGCCAGACTTCCCTGGACACCAAAAAGCCCAGAAGCCTCACCAGATAAGAACTTTCTGGACTTGGGTGGATACCAGTGGACTACCTGATAACGGAGAGAGTGGGATTCGAACCCACGGTGAGTTGCCCCACACAGCATTTCCAGTGCTGCGCCTTCGACCACTCGGCCATCTCTCCAGCGCACAGATTAATGACTTTCCAGCAGAGCTAAAAAGTCAGCTTTGTGATCCTAGCAAAGGATGGCGGTCACTAAGAGGATCCTTTGGCATCCCCAGGCCGAAACATTTGCCGCATCACCTTCCAGCGGGAGCAGCGCCAGTAGTCAACGTGGGATTCGATGAGACCTGCGGGGTTAAGCCGCATCTCTGTCCAGCCGGGGATGCACAGGCGGGGACGCCAGGGCAAAAAAGACAGGGATCCCCTCAGCGTCCACTCGCTGCGGATGTGGCTGCCGCTCTGGTGGATGTCGTGCAGCTCAAGATGGATATCCTGCAGCCAGCGCTCTAGGCTGGCGATCATAGCTCGATAGCGATCCAGGCCGCGAAACTCGTTGAGGGGATCCCGGAAATAAACCTGGGGGTCGTAGATGGAGTAGGTTTGATCCCGAGGAAAGCGGGCGTAATCGGCCCGCAGGATGGCCACCAGGTCGAGGCTGGGCTGAGAAGGGTGGCTCATGCTCTGACCTCAGCGGGAAGGGATACCGTCTCCCCTGGGGCAGGACAGCACAGCCGGATGGATTGGCCAGTGGCGGCGTTCAGGGATCCCAGCTTTTCCCGGAACTCCTCTAGGCTCCCCAGAGGGCGGATCTGGGCGGCAAACCAGCCGTGGTAATCTACCTCTCCCATAGCGGTGGGAATCACCTGCTGTGGGCGCAGGGCGGCCACCACCTGCAGGGCCCGCTCCGGCCCCATGATCACCTCGCCCAAGAGGGGAAAGATCTGGCCTACCACCGGGATCAGCAGGGTGTGGATGGGGGCAAACTCCTGCTGCAGCCGCGGGCGGATATCCGGTTGGGAGAGGTGGGGCTCGTAGTAAAGCCGCGTCTGGGTCGGCAGCTCCTCCAGCAAAAAGCCCAGCTCCCGCACCGGCCCCAGGGGTGCTCCCGGAACCGCTGTGATGCGCAGATCTCCCCACTGCACTGACTGCCAGGGATCCAGGGCCTGCACCCTCTTAAAGCCAAGGCTCCGTGCCACGCGGGCGGCTGTCGGCGCAGCGAAAACCGGGATCTGCCGGTTCAGCCGCTGCAGGGTGGGGGGGTGGCAATGATCCGGCTGGCCCTGGCTGAGGAGGATGGCGTCGAGTTTGGGCAGGGTTTCTGGTGTGAAGGGCGGCACCTGGCGGTGCTCCAGGCGGATGAACCAGGGCAGGCCAAAGAACACCAAGGGATCCACCAGCCACGGATCCAGCAGAAAAGTCTGGGTCTGGGTATGGATTAGCCAACTGTTGAGGTCGATGCGGGTGAGTTTCATGGTGCTACTGCCCGGTGATGGAGAGATCGGCTACCCAAATGCGGGGACACAGACCAGCAGGGGTGATTTGGGGCTCCGGCTCGACGTAGAAAATCGACTGCAAGAGTCCTAGAAAATCCCCCGCTACCGTTGCCGCCTCGATACTGATGCGCTCTCCCTGGCGCACCCACCAGCCCTGAAAGGGCAGGGAAAAGGATCCCTGCAGAGGCTTGACTCCGGCATGGAGAGCCTGCAGCTCGTCAATCCAGACCACATTCTCAGCCGTGGCCAGGTCGTAGGTGCTCTCTGGTGGAGCCCCGGCAAAGACGTGGTAGTAGTGGGCCGCCACCGTCACCTTGGCGCCGATATTGGCATGTCCCGTGGGCTGGGCCCCCAGGCGTTTGGCGGTGCCGGCGCTGTGCAAAAAGTGGGTCAGAACTCCATTGGTGATGAGGGGAACGCGGCGGGTGGGAGTGCCTTCACCGTCGAAGCTAATTGCGCTCACGTTGGTAGGGTGCAAGGCGTCATCACACACCGAGAGCAGCGGCGAGGCAATCTGCTTGCCCAGTGAGTCGGGAGTGGACAGGCTTTGGTTGTCCAGGATGTTCTGGGCGTTGAAGAGATTGGAGAAAGCGCCCAAGAGGCTTAAAAAAGCTTCCCCGGAAAAAACCACTGTGTATTTCCCCGAAGGGATCCGCTCGTACTCCAGGTGGCTGATGAGTTTCTCGGCTGCTTCCTTGACGCAGCCCTGGATATCCAACTCCTCCAGGCTGCGGGCTACCCGCATAGCGCCGGCGCTGCGGGGTTTGCGACCCTCCTGTTCTGCCTTGCCGTAGAGAAAGACCGAGGTCAGGGTGTGGCCCTCCTGTCGCAGAGCCTGGTCGCTGTTGAGGTAAAAGCGGTCGATCTGCCGCTGGGCCAGGCCGTTGTAGGGTACCCCCTGGATGGCGGGATGGGATCCCAGTAAAGCCTTCTCAGCGGCCAGCAGTTGCTCCAGAAGCTCGCTGGCCAGCGCCAGCGGCCTTTTGGCGTTACAGGGTTGGAGAATGGGCAGCTTCGCTTCTGGACTCAATTGGGGTGCGTGTTCCCGCACGCCGAAGTGGCTGGCTTCCAAGGCCGTCTGCAGAGCCAGTTCCAGCCCTGCCTCGTCCACAGCGGTGGTGGAAGTCACCCCCACCTGGCCCTGGTCGTTCCAGGCCCGCACCGTCACACTGCAGCGGTGAGAGGCTTTTACCTGACGGGGCTCCCCCTGCTCCACCTGCACGCTGGTCTCGTCCACCTCGGCTCCGTAGAGATCAAACTGGGGGATCCCCAAACGTTTGGCACAGCTTTGCGCCTGTTCGGCCAAGGCCTCAACTTGCAGCATCGCTACTCCTTCCCTACCGACGGGCCAGCCAGGCGGTCAAGTCCTCCACGCTGTGGAAATCCAACAAAGCTTCCCCTAGCGCCTCCAGCTGCGACGGCGGCAAGGCCCAAATCTGGTTTTCCAAGGCCGGGTCAAGGGATCCCAGCTTCCGCCGCAAAAGCCGCAAAACCAGTGTTGCTTCCCCGTGTTGCAAACCCTGTTGCAAGCCCTGTTGTAAGCCC
>NZ_JANSJH010000003.1:41618-43665 GCF_047462495.1 Synechococcus sp. H55.2
AAGCCCTGTTGTAAGCCCAGTTGCAGGCCTTCTTTGCGCCCTGCTTCCAACCCCTCCCGCAGAGCTTCTGCCCGCCATTCCTGGTAGATCACCGATTCCCTCATATCCAAGGACCTCATGATTTGCCGAATCAAGCCCCGATCCAATGCTAGTCCTGCCAAAACGGCTGTTGCCGCTGCCAATTCCCGCTGCTCGCTGGACTCTGGCAAGCGCTCCAGCTCAGCAACGACTTCTCGTAAGGTTTCTCCAGGATCCTCCACCTGGCTCAAGACTCGAAAAGGCAGCAGCGCTGGCCAATCGACCCTGGCTGGCAAGTTACACTCCCAGAGGCGAACGACTTCAAACTCATGGCTTAGCCTTTCTAGGCGAAAAGAGGTTTGGAAGACCCGCTGCGAGCGCGTTTTGCGAAGATAAATGACCACCTGCCGCACCGATAGCTGGGGATATTTCCGATAGAGGCGGAGCCGATAGTCGGCCATGCGAAAGGGGATTTCAGGATCCGGATCTGTTTGAAATTCCAGATGCAAAATGCCCTGCTGTAGCCCTAGCAGAATGACCGAATCGGCTCGCATGGGCTCCTCCGACAGTTCTGTGGGCAGAAGCTGTACCGGCAGAGCTACCTCTCCCATCAGCCAACGGGCAAACTGCTCCGGAAAGCGCTCCGCCAGGTACTTGCAGATGTTGTCGTAGGCCATGGGGGATCCCTGAAACTAGCGCCCGCCCACGGTGATAGAGTCCACCTTGATGTGGGGCTGACCCACAGTAACGTAGATGCTGCCGCTGACAGAACCGCAGAAGCCAGGCGCCAGGCGGAGATCCTTGGAGCACATGGAGATCTTGGTCAAGATATCCTTGGCTTCTCCAATCAGCGTGGCTCCCTTGAGAGGCTTGGTGATTTTGCCATTTTGGATGAGATAGGCTTCTTCCACGGCAAAGTTAAATTGGCCAGTGGGGCCGACACTGCCGCCCCCCATGCGCTTGCAGTAGATGCCTTTGTCAATAGAGGCAAACAGGTCGTCCAGTTCGGCGTCGCCGGGGGCGATGTAGGTGTTGCGCATGCGGCTGGCAGGGGCAAAGGTGTAGTTTTGCCGGCGACCACTGCCGGTGCGGGGATGGCCGGTGCGCATGGAGCCGGCCCGGTCGGCCAGGAAGTTTTTCAAAATGCCCTTTTCAATGAGCAGGGTGCGCTGGACGGGCATGCCCTCGTCGTCCACGTCCAGGCTGCCAAAGGCCCCCTCGGAAAGCCCCTCGTCCCAGGCGGTGAGGTTTTTGTGGGCAATTTTCTGGCCTTTTTTGTCGGCAAAGGGAGTGGTTTTGCGCTCGATCTGGGTCGTTTCCAAGAGATGCCCACAGGCCTCGTGGAAGATGACGCCGCCAAAGGCGTTGGACATTACAATCGGGTAGGTGCCCGATTCCACATAGTCGGCATAGAGCATCTGGCCGGCGGCTTCTGCCAGCTCCTGGCTGTGGGCTACGAGATCCCAGCGGCGCAAAAAGTCGGGATCCCTGGTGCCCCCTGCGCGCTGGCTAACGGAAGCGCGATGATCCCCATCGGCACAGAGCAGGGTAGAACTAACCGACTGGGTAAGGCGGATGTCGCGCACAAAGGTGCCGTCGCTGCAGGCCACCAGGATCTCCTGCCAGTCACGGAAGTAGTTGGTGCGGCGGGACTGAACATGGTGAGCTTGCCGCTTCAGCTCTGCGTTGGCCCGCAGCAGGATCTCCCCCATCTCGGCAAGGGAGCTGCATTCCTTGAGCCAGCCGTCTTTACCGCGGCGCTCGGCGTAGTCCTGGAGCAGCCCTAGGTTGACGGTGGAGACCAAAGCAGCAGGGCCAGGGGGGGTGAGGCCCATCAAGAGCAGGCCTTTTTCTAGGGCAGCTTTGAGGCCGGCAAAGGAGAGATCGTTGGTGCTGACGTAGCAGTCGGCCAGGCCGCGAAACACCCGCACCCCCGCGCCGGTGGAAAGTCGAGGGGTGATGCTGGTGAGGGTGTCGTCTTCCGCCAGGCAACTGATGGAGTTAGCCCGCTCCAGGAAGATCTCCACCA
>NZ_JANSJH010000003.1:43765-60004 GCF_047462495.1 Synechococcus sp. H55.2
GGATCAGATCCCGCTCTCGGCTCAGGTGCCCATTCCCCCCGGCACCTATCGGGATCTAGAACAACTGGAGCAGCACTGCCGGGTCTGCCAGCGCTGTGAGTTGGCGGCCAACCGTACCCATGTGGTGGTGCACCGAGGTAACCCTAAAGCCAAGATCGTGATTGTTGGCGAGGGGCCGGGGGAAAACGAAGATCTGCAAGGCCTGCCCTTTGTGGGTAAGTCCGGCCAGTTGCTGGACAAGATCCTGGCCTCGGTGGGGCTCGATCCCGAGCGGGATACTTACATCTGCAATGTGGTCAAATGCCGCCCCCCCAACAACCGCGTACCCACCCAGGCGGAGATGGACGCCTGCCGACCCTATCTCTTGGAGCAGATTCGCCTGGTGGATCCCTGGATCATTTTGTTGACGGGGGCCACTTCGGTGCGCTCCCTTTTGGGGGATAAGCGGGGCATTACCAAGATCCGCGGCGAGTGGATCCAGTGGCAGGGGCGCTGGTGCATGCCCATCTTCCACCCCGCCTACTTGCTGCGCAACCCTGACCGCACCCCCGGCAGCCCCAAGTGGTTGATGTGGCAGGATATTCAGGCGGTGAAGCAGAAGTACCTAGAACTTGCTGGCGCAACGCCACCCCAGCAGGACTTTTGAGCCCACTTTCCCTGTCGCTTACGTGGCCAGCGCTGCTGCCCTCACCCCCAGCCCCTCTCCCTTGGGAGAGGGGGGTATGGGATCCCTAACTTGCAGGCTTGAAGCCGCTCAGCAAGCCAAAGCGCAGCAAGCCGGTGGCATAGGCCCGCCGCATCAGGCCCAGCCCCAGCGCCCCACGAACGGTGACCCAGCCGCTGCGCACCAAAGCCGGGATCCACCGCCAATCGCGAGCCGAGGCAATTACCTCATCCCAAAAGGGGGCCACCCGCTCCGACCAGTCGGCGGTGCGCAACTGCTCGAACCCCACCTCTTGGGCCAGTGCTTCATACTCCGACAAGCTGATGACATAGGGCAGGCAGTACACGTCGTAGATCTGCTGCAAAAGCCGCTGATCCTGGCGGCTCAGGGATCCCTCGCGGTGGCACCAGGTCACCACCATCATCTGCCCGCCCGGCTGCAAGACCCGCCAGCCCTCGGCCAGAAACCGCCGCTTATCTGGCATGTGCTCGCCGCTTTCCAGAGCCCAGACCAGATCGAAGGTGTGGTCGGCAAAGGGCATTTCCAGGGCATCGGCCACCCAAAAGCGCACCCTGTGGCTCAGACTGGCCTCCTGGGCCCGCTGCGTGGCCCGTCGGGCCTGGACAGGGCTGAGGGTAATGCCTGTTACCTCGGCGCCAAAGCGCCGCGCCAGCTCCAGGCTGCTCCCTCCAATGCCACAGCCGAGATCGAGGATGTGCTGAGGGGGTTTAGGATCCCCGATCTGGCCCCATTGAATCACTCGCTCCATGAGATCGATCTGGGCTTGGCGGCGATCCTTGCCGGTCTGGCCCGGCTCATAGTAGCCGTGGTGCATGTGCTCCCCCCACACCTGCTCCCACAGGCCGGAGGAAGCATCGTAGAAGCGGCGGATGCGTTGGTTGAGGGGGGAAGCCATCCAGGTAGGAGCGGGTCGGGATCCCTTCCATTCTGGACGATCTGGCCGTCCCTGCTGGCCCTGGACGCAGCCTGACAAAACCCCGATTAAGCTGGGAAAGTAGGCCCTTGCCGCCCATCCCCCTTTCTTAGACTGCCTTGGCCACCTCGGAATTGGCTCTGGAACAGCTTCTCTTCACCCCGGCCACACCTGCGCCTGACGCGGTGCGGGTCATCTACGCCTTTCCCAACACCTACTCGGTAGGGATCACCAGCCTCGGCTACCAGGTCATCTGGAGCCTGCTGGCCAGCCGCCGCGAGGTGGCGGTCGCCCGCCTGTTTACCGACCTGGCCGAGCCGCTGCCGCGGGATCCGGAGCTGGTGGGTTTTTCCCTGTCTTGGGAGCTGGACTACGTCCATATCCTGGATCTGTTGGAACGACAGGGGATCCCCCTCCAGGCCGAGGCGCGGGAAGAAGCGCATCCCTTGGTTTTTGGCGGCGGCCCGGTGTTGACGGCCAACCCTGAGCCCTTTGCTGCGTTCTTTGACTTGATCCTGCTGGGAGACGGGGAAGGCCTGGTGGAGCAGATGATCCAGACCTATCAGCAGGTGCGGCAGGGATCCCGGGCCGAAAAGCTGCAGGCGCTGGCTCAGGTGCCGGGGATCTACGTGCCCAGCCTCTACGAAGTCCACTACCGCGGCCCCGACGGCCCGGTGGAAAAGGTCATTCCCAAGCGGGACGGGATCCCCAGCTCCATCCGCAAGCACACCTTCCGCGGCAACACCCTCTCGGTGTCCACCGTGGTTACCCCCAAAGCGGCCTGGGAGAGCATCTACATGGTGGAGGTGGTGCGCAGTTGCCCCGAGATGTGCCGCTTTTGCCTGGCCAGCTACCTAACTTTGCCTTTCCGGGCGGCCGACGTAGAAGGGCATCTGATCCCGGCGGTGGAGCGGGGGTTGCAGGTTACCCAGCGGATTGGCCTTTTGGGGGCTTCGGTAACCCAGCACCCCCAGTTTGAGCCGTTGCTGGAGTACCTGGCGCAGGATCGCTTTGAGCAGGTGCGCCTTAGCCTGGCCTCGGTGCGCACGGGCACGGTCACGCCTCGCTTGGCGCAAGTGCTTTCCCGCCGCGGCAGCCAGTCCATTACCGTGGCCATTGAAAGCGGCTCAGAACGGCTGCGCCGGATCGTCAACAAGAAGCTGACCAATGAAGAGATCTTGGCGGCGGCCGCCCACGCCCAGGCCGGCGGACTGAAGGGGATCAAGTTCTACGGCATGGTGGGGATCCCGGCGGAAACCCAGGCCGACCTGGAAGCGACGGTTGCTCTTTTCAAGGAGCTCAAGAAGGCGGCTCCCCGCCTGCGCTTGACTTTGGGCTGTAGCACCTTTGTGCCCAAGGCCCACACCCCCTTCCAGTGGCAGGGGGTGGATCCCCAGGCCGAGAAAAAGCTGCAGTGGTATCAAAAACATCTGCGTCCCCTGGGCGTGGAGTTCCGTCCCGAAAGCTACAGTTGGTCGGTGATCCAAGCCCTCATCTCGCGGGGGGATCGGCGGGTGGCCCGAGTCTTGCAGTTGGCGCGGCAGTGGGGCGAGTCTCTGGGCAGCTTCCGCCGCGCCTTCAAAGAGCTCAAGGGACAACTGCCGCCCTTGGACTACTACGTGCACAGCGACTGGGATCCAGTGGATCCTCTGCCTTGGCAGCACATCGAAGGCCCTCTCACCCCAGAGCGACTGCTACAGCATCGCCAGGAAGCTTTTTCGGTTGGCAGCTCTTGAAGGTGCCTACTTGGGCTGTTTGTAGGCGGCAATGCTACTGGCAATGATCGCCTCGGCTTCGGCCAAGCCTTTCCAGCCCAAGATTTGGGTTTCCTTCTTTTCCAGGCGCTTGTAGGTGGCAAAAAACTCCGCAATCTCATCCAGGCGGTGCTGGGCAATGTCCTCCAGCTTGGTTACCGAAGCGTAGCGGGGATCCTTAGCGGGCACACACAGCAACTTCTCATCCGGATCCCCGCCGTCGATCATCTGCAGCATGCCCAACGGGCGCACCGTGACCACACAGCCGGGGAAGGTGGGCTGATCCATAATCACCAAGCCATCCAAGGGATCCCCATCTCCGGCCAGCGTGTTGGGCACAAAGCCGTAATCGTAAGGATACTGCACCGAGGAGTAGAGCACCCGATCCAGCGCCATCGCCCCCATGTCTTTGTCGAACTCATACTTGTTTTTGCTGCCGCCGGGGATCTCAATCAAAATGTTGAGCAGGCCGGGCTTCGGTTGGGCAGGGATCCGCGACAGGTCGATCACAGCAGGCACCCTCAAAGTGGGAATAGACAGCCAGAGGGTATTTTGACATACTCCCTGCCGCAAAAGATAGAGGGACGCTTTGCCGGGAGCAGCCAACCGGCGAGGCAGGCTCCTCAGCCGGCCTTCACATCCCTTCTCCCCCCATCGGGAGGTGCCCCATCCTCGATAAGACCGAAGACTTGGCCTTCGCCCCCAAGCATGCGGGATCCCGATCCAGCTTTTCGATCAATTGCGGACACACTCCCCGGGCAAGATTCGAACTTGCGACCAATCGGTTAACAGCCGACCGCTCTACCGCTGAGCTACCGAGGATTAAGCGTTTTCCATCATAGGAGAAAAAAGCACCGCTAGGCAACTGCCGATGAGGAGCTCTTGGGTGGCCTTGGGATCCCCAGTTCAGATTGTGCGTGGGTTTGTCAACCCTGCTCTAGCGGAAAGTCCGGGAAAACGTCCTCGTCAACCGGACGGAAGCCATTACAATAGGTTACGGACATTCGCCAGCACCCCCTCATGGACTTCGGAGTCGGATTCCTCTCCAACAACGTCATGCTGCCGATCCTGGACTTTTTCTATGGGATCGTGCCCAGCTATGGACTGGCCATTATCTTCCTGACGTTGGTGATCCGCTTTGCTCTCTACCCGCTCAATGTCGGATCCATCCGCAACATGCGACGCATGAAGGTGATCAACCCTGTCATGCAGCGGCGGATGCGAGAAATCCAGGAGCAGTATCGGGACGATCCGCAAAAGCTGCGCGAAGCCCAGGCCAAGCTGTACAGCGAGCTGGGGGCCAATCCCTTGGGGGGCTGCCTGCCGCTGCTCATTCAAATGCCGGTGCTGTTTGCCCTGTTTGCCACGCTGCGGGGATCCCCCTTTGCCGCAGTGACCTACGACGTCAACTTGCAGATCCTGCCGGCGGAGGTGGCGGCTGAGGTGGTGCCCGCTCCCTACGTTAGCCCCAGCAAGAACATTTTTGTGACCGATTCTCTCCATAAGCCGGTGGTGCTGGTGGTGCCTAAGGGTACCAAGATCGCCGTCGGGGAAGAGGTGCAATTTTTGCTGCAGGGGCCGGGGGGCAAGCCCTTTGAGCAGTTGGTGACAGAAGCAGGTGGGGATCCCAACCTGTTGCAGCCCACCTGGAAGATCACCAAAGGGGAAGATCGCGCCCAGATCCAGCCAGACGGCACCTTGCTGGCCCTGCAGCCGGGGGACGTGACTGTGCAAGTGTCGATTCCCGGTTTGGCCTCGGATACCGGTTTCCTGTTCATCGACAAGTTGGGCCGTGTGGGAGCCTTTGACCCGGATGGCACCATCCACTGGGACATCATTGCCATGATCGTCATCTTTGGGGTGTCCATTTACCTGAACCAGTACCTGACGAACGCCGGACAGGATATGGGCAAAGAGGATCCCAGCCAGAGTTCCATGGCTCGTGTTACCCCGGTGCTGTTCTCGGCGATGTTCCTGTTTTTCCCGTTGCCGGCGGGGGTCTTGCTCTACATCCTCGTCTCCAACATCTTCCAAACGGTGCAGACTTTCTTGCTCTCGCGGGAGCCATTGCCGGAGAACTTGCAGCAGTTGGTGGAAGAGGAGCGCCGTCGGGCTGCCCAGACAATAGCGGTGGAGGCCAAGGAAGTGGAGAAATCGAGCAAGCCCAGGGCAGCCAAGGAAGGCCGTGAATCCCTGCCCTTTGAGCCCTAGGGAAGCCTAGCTGCTGGGGTGGACTTGTTGAGTGTTGATAGCTCACTTTCAACGTTGGAAGCTGCCCAAGATGAGCCGCCCTAAGTCTTCTACGGGATCTGCCGCTAAGAAATCTGACTCCCCCAGCAAGTCCACCTTTGTGGCCAACCAAGAGCGAGCCAAGCAGTGGTTGCAGCAGGTGCTGATGGCCATGGGGATCGCGGCGGAGGTGCGGGTGGTGGGTGAGGTGTTGGAAATCGAGGCGGCTTCTTTGACTTCGGATCAGAAGCAACTCCTGCTCTCCAAGGTGTCTGCATCGCCCTTGCCGTCTTCCAAAGAGGCCGGTCTGGAGGAAGAGCGCTCTCCTGTGGTGCTGGATGCGTTGCAATACCTGGCCAACACCCTTCTCAACCTCAACCTGCCGGAAGACCAGCAGCAGCCCTATATTTTGGATCTGGACGGCTATCGTCAGCGGCGTTTGCAGGAGCTGAAGGCTTTGGTGGCTGCTGCTGTGGAAAAGGTGAGAGCCGGTGGCCGCGAATACGAGTTTCCAGATCTCTCTGCTGCTGAGCGGCGGCAGATCCACACGCTGCTGAAAGACCCTGCCTACGCCGATTTGGAAACCTTCAGCCGTGGTAAAGAGCCCGACCGTCGTCTGGTGATCCGACTGGCTTCCTCGTCCTGAAAATTTGGGCCGCGACCCGTTGCGCTCTCTTGCTACCCTGACAACAGGGATCCCTGCTACCCAAAACGTGCGAAGGAGGGGGCGCGATGTTAAGGCCCATTCGTCTATCCGATCTGCGGCAGATGCCAGGTCAGACCCAGGCGTTGCAGTTCAAGCAATTTTTTGCGGGCTTTGAGAGCTTGACCCCTGTCGAGGGATCCCTAGAAGTCAGCCATCGGGGCCACTTTCTCGAGGTCAGTGCCGAAGCCCACACCATTGTGACTCTCACCTGTCACCGTTGCCTACAGCAGTTTAACCACCGGCTGCATCTGGCAGTTGAGGAGATCATCCTGATCCGGGAGCCCAGTTCCGAGCCTCTGCCCTTGGAGCTGGAATTGCAAGACGAAGCAGATCTGCTGGAGAGCCTGCCCTGCAATGGTGAGCTGGATGTCGAAGACTGGATGTACCAGCACCTACATCTGCAGATGCCCCGCCAGTTGCCCTGCCGTCCCGATTGTCCGGGCATTGGGGTGGAATCTCCCGCGCCGGCGGTGGATCCCCGCTGGGCAGCTTTGGCCTCTTTCTTGAAAGATTCTCCCTAGCTTTTTTGAATGTTGCGTCCACAAGTTCTCTGGCGTTTTGCTCGGCCTCACACCGTCTATGGCACCAGCGCCAGCGTGCTGGGCCTCTACCTGTTGGCGGGGTTCGTGGCTGCCGGATCCCTGCAACCGGTTCTCTCGGCGCTGCCCCAATTGGGCTTGGCTTGGGCGGCCTGTTTGGCGGCCAACGTCTACATCGTCGGCTTGAATCAACTGACGGATGTGGAAATCGATCGCGTCAACAAACCCCATTTGCCCTTGGCTGCCGGATGCCTGAGTTGGCGACAGGGGCTGGGGATCGTCGTGGCTTGTGGGGCGGCGTCCCTCCTGCTGGCCGCGGCTGGGATCCCTTACCTGTTGCTGACGGTGCTGTTGAGCAATGGGATCGGCACGGCCTATTCGTTGCCCCCCTTGCGTTTGAAGCGGTTTCCGCTGGCGGCCTCGGCTTGCATTTACAGCGTGCGCGGTTTGATCGTCAATTTGGGCCTTTACAGCCATTTTCAGCAGGTGATGCAAGGAAGGGTCGAGCTTTCTGCTCCGATTGTTTGGCTAACGGGATTTATGTCGATTTTCGGCTTGGTGATCGCCCTTTTTAAAGATATTCCCGACATGGAGGGGGATCGCCAGTTTGCCATTGCCACCTTCTCATTGCGCTTTGGGCCAGAGCGGATTTCAAGGTTTTGTATCACCATTTTGGCCTTTTGCTATCTGGGGTTTATCGGGGTGGGGATCTCCTTGCCCCTCGCGGGCAACGGCCTCTGGCTGTTGGTGGGTCATTTGTTAGGGCTGGGGATCCTCTTAGGCTATGGTGTCCACCTCGATCTCAGTCGCCGAGATGCGATCGTTGGTTATTATCAACTGATCTGGAAGTTGTTTTACTTAGAGTATTTGCTTTATCCTTGGGCTTTTTTCTCTTTTTTCTAGAGCATTTTCCTGTAGCTAAGGATCTGCCCAAGCTCAGGCCAGAAAAAACCTAGAGATACCGCTTCATTTGGACTCGAAAGCGGCCTTTCTTTGTTTCGGCTACCTCTTCAATTTGCAGCCGGCCGCGGCCACGAATGGCGATCCAATCCTGAGGGCCAACGGTGTAGCTGGCTTGGGTAATGGGCTTCCAATTGACCCGCACTTCCCCCCGTTGGATTTCTTCCACCATCTTGCTGCGGGAGATGCCGAACCCGGCTGAGGCCACTGCATCCAAGCGCAAAGAGGCTTCCACGCTGGTGATGGATTTGACGCGGGGGGGTTGAACTTTCAACTGGCTCAGAGGGATCCGGCTCACTTTGACAGGCACCGTGCGCACCTGAGTCAGGTTGAGGCTGAGATAGTCCACCAGTTCGGGCACCACAATGGCCTGGGCACCTGAGTCTCCCAACACGAGGATGTCTCCCACCTTCTCGCGGGCGATGCCGGCTGCCAACAAGGCTCCCAGAAAATCCCGGTGGGTGGCCGGGTCGAACAGGAAGTTGCCTTGAATCTGCAGGGCGGCCAAGGGGATCCCTTCTTGATCGGGCTTTGGATCCCCGACCTCCAGACTCACTTCAGAGCGAGCCAGGGCCAAGCGTTGGCGCTCTGCCTGGGGGTACCCTCCCCAAGCCCACACTTGGAGTTCGGTCAAGTTGCGCAGCCGAGCTTGCACCTCGGCTAGTTCGGGTGGGGAAAGGAAGTCGCTCCAGACCACTTGCCAGGTTTTGAGGGCTTGGTCTCCCCAATCCAAGACCCGTGCCAGGGTTTCTCGATACTCTGCCCCTTGCAGTAAATCGGCTTTGGGTAGCATTTTGGGGTGCTTCGACTTTGTAGCTCAGTCCCGTTTTTCCCATGCTAAGCTAGATACCCGAAATCCTGGCGGGCGTAGCCAAGCGGTTAAGGCAGAGGATTGTGGATCCTCCATTCGTGGGTTCGAGTCCCATCGTCCGCCCTTTCCCAGCCAGCCCTCACCTCTCTCCCAACGTGAGAGATGAGTTCATCCGCAGCTCAAGACCAAGGTTCCCACGGCGTCAATGGCAGCCGTCCAACCGGCGTCGATTACCGCAGTTGCCTCCGGCATCTCGACGATCGCCGGCCCGCGCAGTTGAAACCCCACACCCATGCGCTGCCGATCGTAGACCGGCACTGACCGCATCTGGCCGCCCATCCAGGCCTCTCGCCGCCCCTTGAGGGGATCCCCTGGCAAAGGGCAAGGTGCAGTCAGAGGCACGGTGGGCAGAGCCTGCACCGCCCGCAGACGCAACTGGATCGCCTCCACCGGCTGGGCCGAATCCTGCCAGCCATAGCGCTGCCGGTGGGCCTGGTGAAACTGTTGTTCCAGGCGAGCAATCGGCTCTGACAGGTGCACCGGGATCTCCAGCTCGAAAGACTGGCCGCGATAGCGCAAGTCCAAGCTAAAGTGCAGCGCCGGCTCTTGTAAGTCGGCTTGGGCCTGGCGGATCAGGGGTTCTGCCCACTGGGCTAGCAGGGATCCCCCTGAATCCGACGCCAGCCGCTGCAAGGGTTGTAGGATGGCCCGCCGGTAGTCCCGCCGCAGATCGGCCAAAGCCATGCCCAGTGCCGAGAGCACGCCACAGGCAGCCGGGATCAAGATCTTGCGGATGCCCAGCTCTTCCGCCAGAGCACAGGCATGCATGGGCCCAGCTCCACCAAAGGCCAGCAGGGCAAAATCGGCAGGATCCCAGCCCCGCTCCACGCTGATCACCCGCAAGGCCCGTGACATGGCAGCGTTGGCCAGGGTGCGAATGCCAACGGCAGTTTCCTGCAAGCTCAAGCCCAAGGGATCCGCCAGCGTGGCTATGGCTTGTTCCGCCAGCTCCCGCCGCAACTGGACGGAGTCGCCCAACCGACCGCCGTCCGGCAAGTACCCCAGCCAGAGGTTGGCATCGGTCACCGTGGGAGCCGTTCCCCCTCGGCCGTAGCCGGCCGGCCCGGGGTTGGAGCCGGCACTCTCCGGCCCCACCTGCAGCCCACCGCCCGGCAACAAAGAGGCCAGGGATCCGCCGCCGGCGCTGACGGTGTGGATATCGATTTGGGGCTGCTGCACCGGCAGGCCGCACACCACCGCTGACGGGCTGACCTGAGGGATCCCATCTTGGATGAGGGCTACATCGGTGCTGGTTCCCCCCATATCGAAGCTGAGCAAGTGGAGGTAGCCGCTCAGGCGACCCAGATAGGCCGCCCCGTAAACCCCACCTGCCGGCCCCGAGAGCAAAGCCACCGAAGCGTGGGCCGCCGCCTGGGCAATCGAGGTCACCCCGCCGGAAGACTGCATGATCAAGGGTTGGGGGATCCCTCTCTCTCGACATCCTGAATCCAAGCGGTGCAGGTAGCCCGCCAGCGCCGGGCTGAGGTAGGCATCGAGGGCGGTGGTGCTGAAGCGCTCGTATTCCCGAAACTCCGGCGCTACCTCGCAAGACAAGGAAACGTGCAAGTCAGGGAAAGCCTCTTTCAAAGCGGCTCCCAGCCGCTGCTCATGCTCTGGGTAGAGAAAGGAAAACAAAAACCCCACCCCCACGGCGCGGATCCCGTCCTGCCGCACCCGCTCGCCCACCGCCTGGATCACGCGGCGGATCTCCTCCTCGGTCAGCGGCTCCAACACCCCGTCCACGCTGCAACGCTCCTTCACCTCCAGGCAACAGTGGCGGGGTACCACCGGCTCCGGCTTGGGCTGCGTCAAGTCATACAGAGAGGGGCGGTTTTGACGGCCAATGGCCAGCACATCGCGAAAACCCGCCGTGGTCAGAAACAGGGTGGGGGATCCCTTGCGCTCCAGCAGCGCGTTGGTGGCCACCGTCATGCCATGGCAGAACAAGTCAACCCAGAGCCCCCCTTTGAGCGCACCCAGCTTGTCCAGCGCTGCCAAGACCCCCTCCTCAGGGCTAGGTGTAGAGAGCACCTTCGCCGTCTGAATCTGGCCATCCTGCAAGAGCACCAGATCGGTAAAGGTGCCGCCCACATCGATCCCCAAGCGAGCCCAGCCTCGGCTTGCTGTCATCTGATCCAGATTGGTCGGATGTGACATACTCCCGACTCACGCCTAGTGATTTGGTACCTTGAAGCGGGGCTTGCCGGAACTGTCACCCTTATCGTATCTTCCCATAGGGCATTCCCCCAGCGCCCTGGCTCTGATCCCGACAGCCATCCTGAGGATAGGGTGCGGGGTTTCCCGCCAAAAAAAGATCCCCAAGAGGGGATCCCAATCGAGCCGATCACCAATCGGTTGGATTGCCGAGACTTTTACTTGTTGGGCTGAGGGGTGACCCGCAGGTAGGGCTTAATTTCCTTGTAGCCTTTCGGGAACTTTTCTTTGAGCACTTCCGGATCTTTCAGCGAAGGCGGGATAATGACATCGTCGCCGTCTTTCCAGTCGGCAGGGGTGACGACGCTGTACTTATCCGTCAACTGTAGAGCATCGATGGCCCGCAAAAGCTCGTCGAAGTTGCGGCCCGTGCTGGCCGGATAGGTGAGGATGAGGCGTATCTTCTTGTTGGGATCGATAACGAACACCGAGCGCACCGTCAAGGGCAGCCCTTCTTGGTTGAGGTTGGTTTGATCCAACATGCCGTAGAGCTGCGAGACCTTGCGGTCAACGTCCGCCAAAATTGGGTAGGTCAAGGTAGCGTTCTGGGTTTCCTCAATGTCTTTCACCCAGCCAACGTGGGAGTCCACATCGTCCACACTGAGGGCCAGCACCTTCACCCCTCGCTTTTCAAATTCGGGCATCAGCTTGGCAACAGTACCCAGCTCGGTGGTGCAGACCGGCGTGTAGTCGGCAGGGTGGGAGAACAACACTACCCAGCTATCCCCGGCCCAGGAATAGAAGTCGATTTCGCCGTGGGTGGACTTTTGCGTAAAATTGGGAGCCGTATCGCCAAGTCGGAGAGACATACGCTCTTTCTCCTCAGTAAAGGGTTCAGTCCGGTGAGGTCAGGATCCGGATCCTTGCATCGATCCGTCTGCTGTCTATTTTGCCACAAAAACTCCACTTTTCCGAGCGGATTTTAGGAGATTTTAAGATCATCGCCAACTTGCCCGCAAGGTGAGAAGCCCTTTCCTAATGTGAACAATTGTTGTGGGCAGTCTTAACATTCTGTAGTTTCCTTACAGGCTGCAACGGCGGCGTGCTAGGGGTATTGTAGACAACAGAATCTAGCTCCTCTGCTGAGGTCATGGGATCGATGGAAAGCCCAGAAGCAGCTACACCTTACAGCCTGGCCACCCTGTGGGCCCAAAAATATGTAGACAAGTTGCGGGCACAGGCGGCCTTGGGCGAGCTGCCAGGTACCCAATTAGCCGACAAAGTGAAGGGATCCCTGCGCTTTGCCAGCTCCCAGGCCTGGGCAAAAACGGAGCGGCTCTTGGCTGCTGAAATCCCGAGGCAGCGGCTGGATCCGGACTTGATCGATCCCTGGCAAATTGCCGAGGATTCCCGCGAGTTATTTGAAAAGGCAGCGGAAAGTTGGGGGGAGGGCCTCTCCCCGGCCCGCTTTTCGGTAAAGATCGCGCCGTTCTGTGGACGGCTGCGGGCCCGCTACAGTGAACGGGATCCGCGGGTGCTGGGCTTTTTAAGTATGCAATTCCACTACACGGGGCAAATGGTCTCGCAAGCCTTGTCACCTCAGGAGCGCGGCCTCTTCCAACCCTACTTGAAGGTCATGGACGACCACCTGTACATGCCCCTGCAGAGGATGTACGAGAGTGCCGCCGCCCATGCAGGCGATACCTTTTCCGCCCCCCTGGCTGCCGTGCAAGAGCTCTTGCCCCTGATTACCGGTGTGGCAGAGTCTATCTGTGCTGAGGTGGCGCAGCGTTTTCCGAACTATCACTGTGAAAGCGGCCTCTTGACGGATCTGGAAGTGCGGATCTCCAGCATCCGCGATGTGGAGATGTTCCAGGTGTACCTGGGCCTCTGTGCCTTAGAAGGCAGTGTGATGGCTGTGCAGCAGGAGCTGTTTCCCCTTTGTGTGATGCTGTACCCCCCTTTGAAGGTGGAGTGGAAACTGGTGCGGCAGATGCTGGAGCTTTTGGGCGAGGCGCTGCGCTTTCAGCTCACCCCGGCCAGCTACACTGTCCTGCTGCCTTATCTGCGAGCCGTGCAGGGCATGTTCTCGCTGGAGGTTTTCCCCGAAAGCGACCCCATCTGGAGCCATCATCCCGATGTGCTGCGCTATATGGGAACGGCGCAGAACCTGTTGCAAGAACTGATGGGTCAAAAAGTCACTTAAAAATCCTCACGCTTGTCCACTTCTGTCTTTGGAGCAGGACAGGCTGTTAGGCTAGCGCTATTCAAACCCGCTGGGATCTACGGATTGTCCAGGAAAAGGTTGGGATCCACCAGATCGGCCACAAATTGGTGCAGGATGGGCAGGTAGCGCTCCCCGACCACCTGGAGCAAGTTGTTGTGATCGGCTCCCTCGATGGGCACCAAACGCTTGGGATCCCGTGCTGCTTGGTAAAGGGCTTCGGCATGCCAGAAGGGGATCAAGCGATCCTGAGTGCCGTGCAAAATTAGCAGCGGACAATTGATCTGGGCAATGCGGCTGAGGTTGTCGAAGCGATCAAAAGGCAGCAGGGGGATGCGGGTCAAGACGCGAAAAGCGGTTACAAAGGTGGATTCCAGGATCAAGCCACCCACCGGCTTTTGGGCTGCCAAGTAAACTGAGGGCCCACCTCCCACCGAGCGTCCGTAAAGCAAAATCCGCCCCGGCGGGATCCCCTGATCTCGTAGGTAAGCGTAGGCCGCTTCAATGTCTTTGTAGGCGCCGGCCTCGGAAGGGATCCCTTCGCTGGTGCCGTAGCCGCGGTAGTCGTAGGCCAAGACGGCAAACCCCCCCTGCTGCAGCTTCCTCAGGCGCGGCAGGATATCCCCCAAGTCCTCGGCGTTGCCGTGGCTGTAGAGGAGAGCATAGGTGGCTGCGGGATTGGGCAGGTAGACTGCCGAAATCTGCAGGCCATCGGCGGTGGTGAGCTTGAGAATGGCGTCCCCATCCTGGTAGCTGGCGGGGCGGGGCAAAAAGATCAGCCGCTCTGATTGAAATCGGCCCAGCCAGAGCAGGTAGCCGTATACCCCTAGGCCGATGAGCAGCAAGGATGGCCCCAGCCGCAGTCCCAGAAAGGATGCAAAAATCAAAGGCTTGCCCATTGCTCCTTCCCCTCACCCCCAACCCCTCTCCCAGAGGGAGAGGGGGGCGGCGACGTCGAGCACTTCAGGATTCGGCTGGCAGGGCAGAACATTTCCAGAGGCAAACCCCAATCCAGTTAACCAAAGTATGGGCGACGATGGTTACCAACAGGTTTCCCGATAGCCACACGCCCAGCCCCAGGAGGATGCCCACGGCGCTGGCCCAGACGGCATAGGGCCAACCCTGCCACTCTAGCCAGTGCAAAACCCCAAACAAGAGGCCGCTCAGGAGGATCCCGCCTGTCCACCCCAAGGGGCTGGCCACTAGGGATCCCATCAGCACGCCGCGAAACAGCCATTCCTCGCTCCAGCCCGGCAGCACCCCCACCCAGAAGATATCCCGCCATTGCAAGGGATCCGCCACCAGGTGCAAGTAGGCGGAAGCCGCCCGGCGATAGGCCGGCCAAAGCCAGTAAGCCCCGCCGCTAAGCAGCGCCACCCCCAGCCCCAGCGCCGCTCCCCAGGCGACGGCCAGCGGATCCCAGCAAAAGGGCACGCGGAGGGATCCCAGCCAGATCCAGAGGCCGGCGATGAGGGCCAGGATCAGGCTGGTGAGGCCCATCCCGATCAAGATCTGTTGGCGGGTACAGGGTTGCATCTTGGCACTCATGGGAGGAGCCTATTTCCAGCGTAGGGCGAATTCCGATAAGAACGGCTGCCCGAATCCACACTGGCAGCGGGGAAGACTCTCAGTTGATGCTCTCCCCAGCTCTAGAGAGCGTGGTTTGCGCCGCCATTGCCTCGGTCAAGGGGGTAGGAGCTTGGGATCCCCCCTCTCCTTTAAGGCAAGTGCTGCCTCAGCAACTGGGCGTGCTGGGCCGATCGCTCCACCCAAACGGCCACTTGGTCAGGGCTGAGGGCTGGCCCGTCGGCATAGCAGGCCAGCCAAGCCCGGTGCAAAGCTTCAGGATCCTCTGGGATCGCCTCGAGATCCCAGCCGGGCATGCCCAATTCCCCGAGTAGCGTTTTTACCTTGGGATCGTAGCTGAGGCCAAAGCAGGCGCAACCCTCAGCCGCCGCCATCACCAAGCCGTGGTAGCGCATAACGATTGCCAATTTCACCCCCCGAAAGACCCCCTTTAAAAGACAGGGATCCCGAATCTCCAAAACCCGGCTGTGGCCGGGCAGGCGCTGTTGCAGCTGTTGCGCTAGGCAGTAGTCTGGCCCCAGGTCGGGGGATCTGGGAGGAGCCAGTTGGAAGGGCAGCAAAAGGAGATAGGCCCCTGTGGCAGCCTGGAGGCGCCTCAAGCCTTCCGCCAAAGTCTCAAGTCGCGCTGGAGTGAGCTGGGGATGCTGCCGCAAGACCACGGCAATGCGGGGCTGAGGCCATCTTTCCCACTCCGGCAGGGTTTCGGCGGGCAGGCCCCAAACCGGATCCGGGGCCACCTGGTGGGGGATCCCCCAGTCTCGCAGCCATTGGGAGGCAACGGCGTCGCGCACACTGATGGCCGTACAACCTGCTAGAGACCGGCGGGCCAGCTCGCGGATCCAGCCCCGCTGCAAGGGGCCGATCCCCTGGGCCCAAGCCAAGGTTTTCAGCCCCCGCCGCTGGGCCCAGAGCATCAACCCCAGATAGTAGAGCGGGCTGCGCCAACTGGTGCGATCCTGCAGCAGGCTGCCCCCACCCCAGATAAAAGCTTGAGACTGCCTCAGATAGCGCCGCAAAGCCCATCCATCGAAGCGCGGGCAGGCCATCACTCCATAGGTGGCAGCCGTTTCCGCAGGGCAGGGAGAAAGCACCACCGGCTGTACGGGGTTGGGCAACTGCCGGAGCTGCTGCAGCAGAGCCAGCAACAGGGCCTCGTCGCCGGCATTACCGTAGCCGTGGTAGCCACATATCAAAACCTGGGGCTGCTTCATCGAGCCCACTTGGCTGAAAGAAGCTGGCCTGGGATCGCTAGATGGCAAGTTTAACAAGACTAGTTTGATAAGGTTCTCCTGAGCCATTGGGTTAAATCGGCCAGGGTTTGAAAGTCGAGCAATGCCTCCGCCAGCGCTTCCAGTTGCTCAGTGGGCAGGTGACAAAGGGTCTCAGATAGGTGTTCGGGCAAGGGCCCCAGTTTGCGCCGCAGTTGATTTAAAGTCAGCCGAGCTGCCTCCTGCTGCAGACCCTGTTGCAGACCCTGCTGTAGACCCTGTTGTAGGCCTTGTTTCAGGCCTTCCTCTCGCCCTTCCTGGAGGGCTTCTGCCCGCCACATCTGGTAGATCACCGATTCCCGCACAGACAAACCTCCCAGCACCCTGCTAATTTCCTCTGGTGTCCATG
>NZ_JANSJH010000004.1:0-12724 GCF_047462495.1 Synechococcus sp. H55.2
TGCCGAAGTCTTTTGGGAGGTTTGGGTGTTGAGAGCAGTGAAGCGTTCGTGGGGCCTCCGCTTGGCCCGGCTGGGGACGAGGCTGATTTTGGCAGGCTTGTTGGTAGGGGCGCTATCCCCTTTGGCAAAGGCACAGTCGGGCTTTGTCATCACCGGCAGCGAGGGGGTGCCTGTCCTCAGCTATCGGCTGGATTTTCGCGGCATTCGCGGTCGGCTGGATCGCTATCGCCTGAAGATCCCACCGCAGGATGTGGCGGTGGCGGAGGTGCAGATTAGCGCGGATAGGAACTTTGATGCCGTCATCGATCCCCAGAATGTGCGCCTAGAGGTGGAGGGCAAGTCGGTGGAGCTGGCGGAAGTGTACTGGAACGAGGAGTTTCGCTCTTTGGAGGTGGTGGCCCGTCAACCCATTGCCGCCGGCCAGGAGATCCGCTTGGTGCTCTCCAATGTGCGCAACCCTTCCGCTGCCGGCATCTACCGGGTAGAGGCGCGGGTACGGGGAACAGAGCCCAACCCGCTCTTCCGCAAGGTGGGCAACTGGCTCATCACCATCGACGATCCGGAGCGGCTCACGTTCTGATGGCCGCTGCATCTGGTTTCAACAACCCCAAGGGATCCCCATCTCCCCTCTCCCTGAGGGAGAGGGGCTGGGGGTGGTCGCGTGAGCGGCGCGGAGCGCTTGGGCCTCAGGGAGAGGGGCTGGGGGTGAGGGGATCTCCCCTCCAGACGGTAGCCTGGCATACAGGGAGAGGTTGTCTTTGGTGCTAGCCGACACCTGGTATCCCAACTGGTGGCAGGCCCTGCTCTTGGGCATGGTGCAGGGGATCACTGAATTTCTGCCCATCAGCAGCACGGCGCACCTGCGGGTGGTTCCGGCTTTGCTGGGCTGGCCAGATGCAGGCGCTTCCTTTGCGGCGGTAATCCAGTTGGGCAGCTTGGGGGCGGTGTTGATCTACTTTGCCTCTGATCTGCGCCAGGTGCTCCTTGGCTCCTGGAAGGCTTGGCAGGAGCGAGATTTCCAGCAGGAGTCTTGGCGGCTGCTCATAGGGATCCTGGTGGGGACGTTGCCGATTGTGGTTGCCGGATGGGCCGTCAAGGCCATTTGGGGATCCCCACCCCGCCAGTTGGGGGTAATTGCTGCTGCCGCCATTGGCTTGGCGCTGGCTTTGGGCTGGGCGGAACGGGTGGGGAAACGCCGGCGAGATCTGCACAGCCTGGGCATTGGGGATGGGCTCTGGGTGGGGCTGGCCCAGGCTTTGGCGTTGATTCCAGGGGTATCCCGCTCCGGTGTGACGCTGACGGCGGCTCTGTTGCTGGATTTGCAGCGCTCGGCTGCCGCCCGCTACTCCTTTTTGCTGGGGATCCCGGCCCTCTTTTTGGCGGGGGTGGCGGAGTTCATCTCCGAGTTTAAGGCAGAGGCGCTGCTGTCGCAGGGGTTGGGGACGCTCTCGGCCTTTGTTTTCTCCTACGGGTCCATCGATTGGCTCATTCGATTTTTGCAGCGCAGCAGCACCTGGCTGTTTATCGCCTACCGGATTGGGTTTGGCCTGTTCATTTTCCTGGGACTGGCCCTGGGGTTCTTGCAACCTTAAGCCGACTTAGCGCCTTGGGCAGGTACTCCCCTAGGTGGGCCGGATCCACCCCTGTTAGACCCCGCTCCCCCGCCAGTTGGATAGCGGCTTGGGCATGCCACCACACTCCGGCACAGGCACAACTGAGCAGCTCCGCGATCCCCATCGACTGACCCAGTTGGGCCCTTCTGCGCGCCACCAGGCCGCCGATTAAGCCAGTTAGGACATCGCCGCTGCCACCGCGGGCCAAAGCCGGTGTGCTCTCCGGGTTGACCCAGCATTCCCCCCTAGGAGAGGCGATGACCGTCCGTGCTCCCTTTAAAACCACCACTGCTCCACTCTGGGCTGCCGCCTTTTGGGCTGCCTCCATGCGATCCGCAGGCGGGATCCCTGGAAAAAGCCGGCGAAATTCCCCCAGGTGGGGGGTGAGGATGGCTTGGATCCCGTTTTCTTGCAAGCGCTCCACCCCCATCTCCGCCAGGGCATTGAGGGCATCGGCGTCGATAACCCAAGGGATCCCGGCCCAATCCTGCAGCAAGCTCTCCAGCAGTCGCCGGCGGGCTTCTCCTAGGCCGGGCCCCACCGCCACCGCCTGGAAAGGTTTTTCACCCAGCGGCGGCAGAGCCGGGATCCCTTCCCAGGGGTGAACCAAGGCTTCCGGCAAAGTGCTGTGGATGAGCCCCTTCAATTCCGCCGGCACCGCCAGGGTTACCATGCCCACGCCACTGGCGCGGGATCCCAGCCCGGCCAACACTGCCGCCCCGGCATAGGCCGCCGACCCTGCGACCACTAGCAGGGATCCCTGGCGATATTTGTGGGTATCCAAAGGCGGGTCAGGGGGAAAATGCGGCCAAGGGTTCAGCAACAACTGGGGAGCCGCCTCTGCCGGGCAGACCCAAGGGGGGATGCCAAAATCAAGGCGATGCAGCCGTCCCACCCAGGGCAGAGCCGCCTCCTGCCACAGGCCCCGTTTCCAGAGGCCGAGGGCATAGGTGTGGCTGGCGCGGATGCAGCAGCCCCAGATCTCGCCCGTCTGGTCGTTGAGGCCAGAAGGCAAGTCCAGGCTGAGGATGGGAATGCCGCTGCCGTTGGCCCACTCCACCGCCCCCGCCCAGGGATCCCCCAGGGGCCGGTTTAGGCCAATGCCAAAGAGGGCGTCGATGAGCAAGTCGCAGTCGGCCAACGCCTCCACCCGCTCCACAAACTCCGCCCCTAGAGCCCTGAGGTAGCGGGCGTGGTCGGCGGTTAGGGGTTTGAGATCCGGCTTCCCCAGCCAAACCTTTACCCCCTTTTGGGCTAGCTGCAGCTCTCGCCCAACCACCAAGCCGTCGCCGCCATTGTGCCCCGTGCCGCAGAGGATGCCGATGCGCTGCGCCTGGGGAAAATCCTGCCGCAACCGGGCAAAAACGGCCAGCCCCACCTTCTCCATGAGGGCGGCCACGGGCATGCCGGCAGCGAAGATCTCCTCCTCGAGGCGCCGCATCTGCGCCGAGCTGACCAGGGCGGTGGCCGGGTCAAGGGAGTTGAGGACGCTGCGCTGCTGGGGCAAAGAGGGCTCTGGCATGGCGGTCATGGCTGAGGGGGGCTTATGGAGCTCAGCTCGATCACATTCCCGTCGGGATCCCGAACAAACACAGCCGCCCGCCCGGAAGCGCTGGGCTGCACCTCGTAGCCTGCCTGCAGCAAGCGGGCCTTCACCGCCTCCAGATCTTCCACTCCCAGCGCCACGTGGGGAAGGCGCCCCCACTTCGCCTTGCTGCCACGACTGGCTTGCTGCCCTTGGTCAAGCGGCTCCTCAGTGACAATCAAATGAATCTGCGAAGACCCCACCTGGTACCAAGCGCCGGGAAAGTTAAAGGGAAACCGTTCTGCCTTGGGGATCCCGAGCACGGTTCCGTAGAAATGCTCAGCCCTGGCCAGATCGCTAACCCAAAGGGCGGTGTGCAGGTGCTGATAGGTGCTCATGACGTTGCTTGGGCGCAAGTTCCTGAAGCTGTCGAGAGAAAGTGTAAGGATTTTCTCCAAAAGACCTGTTCCGCCTGTGCGCTAAGGTGGAACTAGGGCAGCGGCGACGAGAATATCCTCTATCTTGCTTCTTGCCTAGGGGTTGGTCTATGGGATCCCGCACCAAGTTTTTCGGCACCGTCTTGGCCATGCTGGCCGTCAACAGCATCTACATGCAATTGCAGCAGCTTGCCCTGCGGCTGGAAGAAGAGGTAAAACCGGCTCCCTCAGAGCAGGCTGCTCCAGAGTCCCAGAGCAACGCTCAGCCGCCGCATCCCTGGGGTCATCTGGCCCAAGTTTTCCGGCATTGGGTCGAGGCCAGTCCCCTGTAACCCTAGTCTCCGAGCCAAGAGGCAGTTTGCAAAGGGGATCAAACCCCGTACCATAGAGGAGCAGGCTCCCCTTTCTTGCGGTTCACAGTTTGGATACTCACCATGACTCAGCCGTCAGCAGCCTCTGGGCAAAAGCCGATTGTTGTCGCCCCTTCGATTCTTTCGGCGGATTTTAGCCGCTTGGGGGAAGAAGTGCGGGCGGTGGACGAGGCGGGGGCCGACTGGATCCACGTGGACGTCATGGATGGCCGCTTTGTGCCCAATATTACCATCGGCCCGCTGGTGGTGGAAGCGCTGCGCCCGGTTACGGCCAAGCCTCTGGACGTCCACCTGATGATTGTGGAGCCGGAAAAGTATGTGGCCGACTTTGCCAAGGCGGGGGCCGACATCATCTCCGTTCATGCCGAGTCCAGCTCTACCATTCACCTGCACCGCACCCTCAGCCAAATCAAGGATCTGGGCAAACAGGCAGGTGTGGTGCTCAACCCCGCTAGCCCCCTGGAGCTGATCCAGTACGTGCTGGATTTGGTGGATCTGGTCTTGATCATGAGCGTCAACCCCGGCTTTGGCGGCCAGAGCTTCATTCCGGCGGTGGTGCCCAAGATTCGCCAACTGCGGGCCCTGTGCGACGAGCGCGGTCTGGATCCCTGGATTGAAGTAGATGGCGGCCTCAAGGCCAGCAACGCCTGGCAGGTCATCGAGGCGGGGGCCAACGCCATTGTGGCCGGCTCGGCAGTGTTCAAGGCCAAAGACTATGCGGAGGCTATTCGCGCTATCCGCAACAGCCGTCGCCCGGAGCTGGTAACGGTTTGATTTGAGCTTATCGATTGGGGAAACCCATGCTCTTGAGCCCCTCTTAGGCCAAGGCACAAAAGAGAGGGAAGAAGACCTAGCGCCCCTCATTCTTGGCCCATTGCGAATGGCCACAGCTCAGCGGCAGGGATCCCTTCTGGTGGAAGAACGGGCTCGAAATTCTAGCGCAGAGCGGCGGTCTTCTTCTGGGCAGCCGCAGGGGCTGCACCATCCTCTACGGCAGTCTGGCTGAGGCAATGCGGAGGGGCAGAGGTGGGAACGATTGGCTGAGGCGAGGTAGGGCTGAAAAAAACTTGGCAAAAGGGCAGGCGGCTGTTGCGCTGAATGTCAGCAAGGTAAGGAGAAGGGATGGTGCCCCAGTAGGCGCCCAGCACCTGCCGGTCGGGATCCTCCGGCAGCACCTGGTAGTGCAACATCAAGCGGTTATCGGGGAACCAAGCGCGAACAAGCCTTTGCAGTTGCCTCAAATTGAAGCCCGGCTCTTCCGGGTTATGAATCAGGTGCATCCCCGCCAAGCGTCCGCCGACAAAATAGGCTTGCACATAAAACCCGCGGGCGTAGAGGGGGGGCTCTGAGGGATCCCGCGATGAAGGGGCATCCGGCAGGTAGATGGCCTCACCGCCTGGGCGCAGTTGCCAGCGGCTCCAGCGGGGATCCTCGCGGTCGCTAGCAATGGTCTCCCAATTGTTGGCGCGGGCGTAGCTCAAGAAGCGCTCCTCCACCATGCCCAAATAGAGCATTTCCATTTGTAGGGGCAGTCGGGCCCGCGTTTGCAATAGGGGCAGAGTGCGCACTTCTCCTTGCTTGAGCACCAAAACTTCCGCCAAGGCAGGGCGCGGTTCCCACGCCAGCAGCGCCGCCAGGATACCGGCTCCGAGGGCTCTGCCAAGGCCGGCCAGCCCTCGCCGTGCCGAGGCCCGCAGCAACAAGAGAAGGAGTTTGACAGGGGGCAGCTCAAATCGAGGCTGCGCCCCGCCCAACACGGCAACGGAAGCAGAGACGTAAGATGAGATCACGGGGAAATTCGAAGAGCCGGGAAGACAATAGAGGCTATGGATGTCCTATTTTATCCACAGCGCTAGGGTTCTTTGAAAATTTTAATCTGCTGCCCTGGGTGAACTTTCTTGCCGACAGCGGATGGATCAAAACCGGTCTCCAAATGGGCGCGACTGCCGAGAACCTCCCTCCTCGACCGCAGGGCCGGGGCTCGTCGTCATTGCTGGCCCCACCGCCACCGGCAAGTCGCGCCAGGCGCTGCTGCTGGCCCAACGGCTGGGATCCCCGCTGTTAAACGCCGACTCTCGCCAGGTGTACCGGGAGTTCGACATCGGCACCGCCAAGCCCACTCCCGCCGAGCGGGCCCTTTGGCCCCACGAGTTGATTGACTTTGTGGATCCCCGCCACACCTACACCGTGGCCGAGTTCCAACGAGCGGCCCAAGCCCGCATTGCCGAGGCCCATCGGCAGGGACAGACTCCCATTCTGGTGGGGGGGACGGGGCTTTACATCCAATCCATCACTGCAGGGCTGGAGATCCCGGCAGTTCCCCCTCAGCCCCAGTTGCGCGCTCAATTGGAAACTTGGCCGCCCGAGATCCGCTACGCCTGGCTGCAGCAGTTGGATCCCGTGGCCGCTCGGCAGATCCACTCTCATGATGAAGTGCGCACCCTGCGGGCCTTGGAAATTATTTACACCACCGGGAAACCGGCCTCTTGCCTACGGCAGGCCCATCCTCCCCACTACCCCATCTTGATCTTGGGGCTGCGCTGCTCGATGCCCCGTCTGGAACAACGTATTGCCCGGCGCACGGCGGAGATGATGGAGAGGGGGTGGATCGAAGAGGTAAAAACTCTGCGGGAGCGCTATGGGCCGGACTTGCCCCTCTTGCAAACTTTGGGCTATGCGGAGATCGGCGCTTACCTAGAAGGGCGGATCCCAGAGGCGGAGCTGCAGCCTTTGATTGTGCGGCGCACCCGCCAGTTTGCCAAGCGGCAGATGACCTGGTTTCGGGCCATGCCAGGGATCCAGTGGCTGGACTGCGAGGCTGAGGATCTGCCGGAGCAGATCTGGGAGCGGGTTAAAGCCTGGATGGCAGAACAGACCACTGCTGAAACCACTCCCGCCGCCGCTGAGCATCGGCTTTCCGATCGGTGAGGATCTCCAACACTCGCACCCCTTGGGCGGGCAAGGGATCCAAGGCTTGGGCCAGCTCTTCCCAAGTCTCTAGCCGCCGGTGGGGAATGCCATGGGCCTGGCAGAGGAGGGCAAAATCCACCGCCTGGGGAGTGGCGAAGTAGGGCTCAAAGGGTGGGCCCGCCTCAGCAATGGGCAGCAGCTCGAAAATCCCACCCCCCCGGTTGTTGATGAGGAGGATAGTCAGGGATCCCTGCAGGTAAGGGCTAAGCCGCAGGCCGCCGCAGTCGTGCAAAAAGGCCAGATCCCCGGTCAGCAGCACTGTTGGCCGATGGCGGTGGGCCACCCCGAAGGCGGTCGAGAGAATGCCGTCAATGCCGTTGGTGCCGCGGTTGAAGTAGGGCCGGATGCGGCGGTCGTTGGGCGGCCAAAACCACTCCACATCCCGCACCGGCGTGCTGTTGGCAATCACCAGGGGCGTCTCCGGCGGCAGGTGGTGGGCCAGCCACCAGGCGATCTTGCCCTCAAACCACTCCGGCAGGTCAGCCATGGTCTGGTCTAGGGTGGCGCGGATTTGCGCTTCGGCTGTCAGCCAGCCCTGCAGAAAAGCTGTTCGGGGGGCTGGAGTTTTGAATGTTGCTTCCGGGATCCCGGCGGCCAGCTCTTCCACAGCAAAGGGCAAATGGGTGGTGGGGTTGTGCAGAGGATCCCCGTTCTCGGGCCGGGGATCGAGCAGCCAGGTGCGGGGGCGAGCTTTGGCCAGGGTTTGCCGCAGCGCTTTGCTGGTGGGCAGGGATCCCAGTTGGATGACTTGTTCCGGCCAGAGCTGGGGGCCATCCCGCTGCAGGAGGAGGTCATAGGTGGTGACGAGATGGGGGTTGAGGGAAGCGTAGTTGCGCAGAGGGGAGAGTCCCTCCGCCAACACCGGCCAGCCCAGGGCCAGCGCCAAGCGGGCCACCGCTTCTGCATAACGCTGGGGATCCGCCGGTTGGGCCGGCCCCGCCAAGATCACCCCCCGCTCACAGCCGCGCCACTCCTGCCAAAAGGAAGCTGTTGACGCGAACGCAGAACCGGCAGCCAGGCCAGATGGGGGGATAACCCCGCGGAAAAAGGTCTTCTCAAACTCCGGATCTTCCTGCAAATGAACCAGGGGCGCAGTGCTGCCATCGGCAACGGGAGCTAGGGGATCTCGCAAGGGCACATTCAAATGCACAGGGCCGGGAAAGGGGTAAAGCGTGCGCTCCCAGGCGTGAACCAGGGCTTGGCGGAGATAGGCCAGGGCTTCTGGCTCCGCGCTGGGCAGGGCCAATTCCGCTTGCCAGTTGGGGTAGTGACCGTAGAGCTTCACCTGGTCGATAGTCTGCCCGGCGCGGCAGTGGCGCAGCTCTGGGGGCCGATCCGCCGTCAGGATCAACAGGGAAAACCCACTTTCGGCTGCCTCAAGGAGAGCCGGGAAAAAATGGGCGCCAGCGCTGCCGGAAGTACACACCAGAGGGATGGGCTGCCGAGTTCGCTGGGCCAAGCCGAGGGCAAAAAAGGCCGCCGACCGCTCATCCAGCACCGGAATGGCCTCGATCTCCGGATGCTGCGCCAGGGCATAGGTGAGGGGGGCAGAGCGGGATCCCGGGCACACCACCGCCAGGCGACAGCCCAGCCGGCTCAGGGTCTCGGCCAACAGGGATCCCCAGAGGGCGTTGAGGTTGCGCCAATCCAGCCGCCTTGGCGAGACAAAGTTTTCACCGGTCACAGCGGAGACAACGTGTTGAGATCAAATCGGGATCCCGGCGGCAAAAAGTGAAGGCGGGCATTGTGCAGCCGAAAATACTCGTCCGCTGCCGCCTCCTGAACGGTCGAGTACAGTTGCGTCCCGTCCACAATCGTCACCGTGCCCAAGCCGATTACCTCCATCACATTGTTGGCCTGGATCACCACCGCCGTATTCTCATCGATGCCGATGCCCAGGCACTGGGGGTAGTGGGCCACCGCTGTAACCAACCGCACCAGGCGATTGCGCTGATGGAAGTGCTGATCGATGATGACGCGAGGCAAAAGGCCCAGGCCCGTCTTCACCGTTACAATTGCCGGCGTGGGAGGTTCCCCGCTGTAGCCGCGGGAGATCATCTGCTGTCCCAAGGCAGAAGCTCCGGCGCTGGTTCCGGCAATCACCGTCTGTCCTCGCTGCCACTGCTGCCGAATGGCCTCCATCAACTCGCTGTGGGCCAGCACCTCCGCCAGCCGCTCCTGATCCCCACCCGTGAAGTAGATGCCGGTGGAGGAGCGGATTTTCTCGACGTTATCGGGATCCCTCGCCTCCATCGGGTTGCGGATATCCAGCACCTGCAGGCTGGCCGCCCCCATCTGCTGAAAAATATTGGCGTAGACCTCCCCCAGCACCGCCGGGATCCCAGAAGCCGCAGGCACGATGGTGATGTGGGCCGACCTTCCCCCCGCTCGGCGGAAGAACTCCCAAAGGATGTGGCATTCCTTTTCCTTGTCCTCTGCTCCCCCAACGGCAATGAGGTCGGAACGGGCGATGCTGGGATCCCTCACGGTAGGGTAGGGTTGGGCAGCGTGGGTCGGGGTGGAAGGAACTCCGTTCCACCCCAGCTCACGGTGGGCAGCAGAGACATCAGGCAAATGGGGCATGGAGCGCGAGAAAGATTAAAATGGACACATTTCACTTTCACTATGCTACGGCTTGAGATTCGGTTTGGCGCAGCCCCATTCCAGATTTCACGGCGGAGCTAGGAGTGGGTTAGGGGTCGCGAAAGGGGGAATAATGTTCATAAGAACACCCCTCGTTTCGTCCTTCGGTTACCCAGCGGGAGCATCCATGGCCAGAAAACCTGACGGATACCTTGTCCACATCATGCTGGAAGGTGGACAAACCATGCAAGTGCGGGTCAAAGAGGCCAGAGAATACACAGAGTTGATCAACAACCTGATGGTGGGCGGCGAAGAGTTCATCACCTTGCCCAAGCAAATGGACAATGAGTACATGATCGTGCGTCCGCAGCGGGTCTCGGGCGTGTCGGTGGAGGCGATCTACGCTTCCAGCGTCGGCATCGACCTATAGAGCTCAAGGTCAGGGATCCCTTGAGGGTCGTCGGCCTAAGTTGCAACACAAAGCCCCCACCACCGGGGGCAGGGGCTGCCAGAGAACTAGACCCCGCAGGATCTAGAACTTCCCTACCGACAGGTTAGATCTGCGGGGGCAGGATCACCTTGTCGATGACGTGGATGACGCCGTTGACGGCCTCGATATCCGCGGTCACCACGTTGGCATCGTTGACCTTGACTCCATCAGCCAAAGAGATCTCCACAGGGGATCCCTCGACCGTGACCACTTCCCCAGCTTTCAGATCGTTGGAGAGAACTTTGCCGGGCACCACATGGTAGGTGAGAATCTGGGTCAATTGCTCACGGTTTTCCGGCAAGAGCAACTTCTCCAAAGTGCCTTCCGGCAGCGCTGCAAAGGCCTCGTCGGTGGGAGCAAAAACGGTGAAGGGGCCTTCCCCAGCCAGTACCTCCACCAAGTCGGCAGCCTCCAAGGCTTGGATCAACGTGGTGAAAGAGCCGGCCTCAGCCGCAACATCCACAATGGTTTTGCCGGTAGCAGCAGCGGTTTTCACGCTTTCAGAAGTTGCGCCGTAGCTGCCGGCAATGACCGCAGGGGCTGCAACCAACGTGGTGGCCGAGACAACAGCTAAGGAAAGAGCGAAGAGATTGCGAATCATGCAATGTAACCCTCCGTGAAGAGTAGGTTTACATTTATCTATGACGGGCGGGATGGAGCTGGAGTTCCTCAAAATTGAAAAAAGTCCCCAAAAAAGATATTTCCACTGCCCCAAAATACTTTTTTTACAGGGGCTGCAAGGCTAATCTCCGCTGAGGTTAGATTTGCAACAATCATCGCGGGATGGTGGTGAGCAATCCAAAACAAGCTAAAAAAAGATCCCTTGAGGCTGAGGGATCCGTTACGTTTACTTACATTTATTGTTTTGTTTGTTCAAGTTAGCGATCCATTGGCAGCGCAAAAGCCGACGCCCTCGACGTGTCGGGCGAAGGGATCAACGAGCTGGTGATCTCGTAACGATCTCGGCCGTCGTGCCTACTCTTCTTCTGCCTCGAAGTCTTCGCTGTAGTCGTCCCCGATCAAGTCGTCGATGTCGTCGATGTCTTCTTCCAAAACAGCCCCAGAGACTTCAATAGGCTGCTCGATCAACCGGCCTTGCTGGCGCAACCAATCGAGAATGGAAAGGCTACTAGGGGAGGGCACCACTGTTGGCGGTTGATTGCGGGGTTCTTCGCGTAGAGAGGGATTGAAGTACATGCCGTACGCAGAAGGGGTAGTTATCGACAAAGAGAAAGCCGCCTGGGCTGATCCCAGCCCAACAGAGAGATGCAGGCTTGCCATCAGCTGTCTTTTAGCTTAGCCTACCGCTGCCAGGCTTGCAAAAAGCGGTGCAGCACCTGCTCCAGCTCAACGGCTCGTGCCGCCTTGAACAGCAACCGATCCCCGGCTTGCACCTGATCTAGCAAAACTTGCAGCACTGCCGCTGCATCCCTACAGCGTTCTGCCTGGGCTGCCGGTTTTTGGTCGAGCAGCGGCTGCATTTCTCCTTCCGGATCCAGGAGCAAAACCCAATCCAACCCCAAAGGGGCAGCCGCTCGTCCCACCTCTGCATAGAGCTGAGGTGCATGCTCTCCCAGTTCCCGCATGGGGCCGAGAACGGCCCAGCGTCGTCTCCCTGGGGTTTGGGCCAATAGGTGCAGAGCCGCTATCATCGCTTCCGGCGAGGCATTGTAGGTTTCATCCCAGATTTCCACATCTCCTGCCAGCTTGAGATGGCGATTGCGCCCCTCCAGAGGCGTGGGCAAGGCGATGGGTTCTCGGAGCGGCTCCCAATCCAGCCCCAAGCTGCGCACAGTCGCCAGCACCCCCATCCAGTTGAGGGCGTGGTGTCTTCCGGGCAGGGGCACCGGCAGGGTCAGGCCCGCCACGGTTACCGTTTGGGCTTGGGGATCCCATTCTCCTCGCAGGTCTCCTCGCTCCAGGCCATAGGTGAGGGTTGGTCCCGACCCCAGGCCGGCGGCGGTGGACAACAGCAAGGGATCTTCTCCGTTGAGCAGGGCCACTCCCTGCCCCAGCTCCTGTAGCAGCTCGCACTTGGCGGCGGCAATGGCGGCGCGGGATCCCAGCCTGCCGATGTGGGCGGTGCCGATGTGGGTAATCAAGGCGTGGGTGGGCCGGGCCATCTGCGCCAGGCGGCGAATTTCCCCAGGGCCGCGCATGGCCATTTCCAGAACCGCAAACTGATGTTCCGGCTGCAGCCGCAGCAGCGTTTGCGCCACGCCAATGTCGTTGTTGTGGTTAGCCTCGCTTTTGAGAACGCTGCCGTAGCGGGATAGGGCAGCCGCCAGCATTTCCTTGGTGGTGGTTTTGCCGGCTGAGCCGGTGATGGCCACCACCGGGATGGAGAATTGCTCCCGCCAGCCCCTGGCAAGGCGCTGATAGGCCCTCAGCGTGTCTGAAACCTGAAAATGAGGGCCTGAGGTCGGACGCTGGCTGATGACGGCAACAGCTCCCTTGCTCAGGGCTTGCGGAATAAAATCGTGTCCGTCGAAGCGTTCCCCCCGCAGCGCCACAAAAACGGATCCCGGCTGCAACTGGCGGCTGTCGGTGCAGAGGGCCTGAACCGGCAACCCCAACAGATGGGGATCTCCCCGGAGAGGGGTTTGCAGCAGATCGGCTACAGCTTGTAAGGTCAGCATCGGGCATTCTTCATAATCATTTCAAGTCATTGAGACAGTTCCCAAGCGCTCCCTCACCCCCGGCCCCTCTCCCAGCGGGAGCGCTCCCTCACCCCC
>NZ_JANSJH010000004.1:12824-56418 GCF_047462495.1 Synechococcus sp. H55.2
CCCCTCTCCCAGCGGGAGAGGGGAGTTAACGAACCGTTTCATGGCGATTGGACATGATGCCAATACGCAACTGGGTACGGGATCAGCTTGGTTGCAGCGTCTCAATTCCCTCAGGAAGGGCGATGATCGCCTCTTGGGCCATGCCGATGAACAGGCCATGCTCCACCACCCCCACCGTCCCCTTGAGTTGATCGGCGATCTTGGCGGGATCGGCGATGGGGCCGAATTGGCAATCGAGGATGTAGTGCTGTTCATCCGTCAGGTAGGGATCCCCTTGGGCATTCAACCGCAAAGTGGCCGCACAGCCAATAGCCTCTACCCGCGCCAAGGTGGTTTTCCAGCCAAAGCGCACCACCTCCACGGGCACCGGGAAGCGAGTGCCCAGATGCGTCACCTTCTTGGAGGCATCGGCGATGATGATCAGCTCGGCGGCGCTGGCCTCTACCAGTTTTTCCCGCAGCAGAGCCCCCCCCGCTCCTTTGATCAAGTTCAGGGATCCCACTTCAATTTCGTCGGCTCCATCGATGGCCAGATCCAGGCGGGGCTGCTCCTCCAGGGTGGCCAGCGGGATCCCCAGGGAGCGGGCTTGTTCTGCTGTGCGCTCCGAGGTGGGCACACCGATGAACTGCAGCCCCTCCTTTTGCATCCGCTCCGCCAGGGCGCTCACCGCAAAAGCAGCCGTGGATCCTGTGCCCAGCCCCACCACCATCCCTGACTGCACCTTTTGAGCCGCCGCTTGGGCTGCTGCCTGTTTCAGCTCATCTGCACTGGCCATCTCGCCTTTCCGGAGTCCAACCGAATTATTCTACCGCCCGCTCCAGCTAAAGCCCTGCGGCGCTGCCACCACCTGGCCAAAGAGATCGTAGGGCTCGGCGCGAGTAATCTGCACCGGCACCAGGGATCCCAGGGATCCCGGCCCGCGCACGTACACCACCCCGTCCACCTCAGGGGCAAAGCGGGGGGAACGGCCAATCCACTCGCCGGTGCGGGGGTTTTCCTGCTCCAGGAGCACAGGCACCACCCGGCCCACCTGCTCGCGGTTGCGGCGGAAGGCGATCCCCTGTTGCAGTTGCATCAGGCGGGCGCGGCGCTCTTCCTTAAGGGGCTCCGGCACTTGCTGGGGAAGGTGGTAGGCGGGTGTGCCTTCTTCAGGAGAAAAGGTAAACACCCCCACATGGTCAAATTGGTGGCGCTGCACAAAGTCCAACAGATGCTGGAAGTGCTCCTCCGTCTCGCCGGGAAAGCCGACAATAAAGCTGGTGCGCAGCACGGCGTTGGGCAGCGCCTGGCGCAGCCGCTCGATTACCCGGTCGTTGACCTGGCCCTGCCAGGGGCGGTTCATGGCTTTGAGGATCTGCGGGTGGCTGTGCTGCAGCGGCAGATCCAGATAGGGCAGGAAATTGGGCGTCTCTTGAATGGCCTCCACCACTGCCGGGGTAATGCCGGTGGGGTAGGCATAGAGCATGCGGATCCAGGGGATGGGGATCCGGCCCAGGGCGCGGATGAGCCCGGCCAGCCGCGGCTCCCCGTAGAGGTCGATCCCGTAGTTGGTGGTGATCTGGGAAATGAGAATCAACTCCTGCACCCCTTCTGCGGCCAGTTGCTCCGCCTCCCGCAGAATGGACTCGATGGGGCGGGAGCGTTGCTTGCCCCGCAGGTGGGGGATGATGCAAAAAGAGCAGCGGTAATCACATCCTTCGGCCACCCGCAGGTAGGCCACCGGCGCATGGGTGGTGCGATAGCGGGGGACGGTCTCGTCGGCAATGTAGTCCAAGCTGGAGGTGACGGCGTTGACCCGCTCCCCTCGCTCCGCCCGCTCGATCACCTGCACGATCTGGTGGTAATCGCCGGTGCCGACGATGGCCACCGCCTCCGGGATCTCCCGCAGCAGCTCCTCTTGGAAGTGCTGGGCCAAGCAGCCGGCGATGAGGATCTTTTTGCCCTGTACCGCCAGCTCCATCAGGGTGCTGACCGACTCCCGCCGCGCCGCCTCGATGAAGCTGCAGGTGTTGACGATGACGTAGTCGGCGCTGTCTTCGTCGCCTTCCACCCGGTAGCCCGCCTGGGCCAGCAGGCCCAGCATGTGCTCGGTGTCCACCCGGTTTTTCTCACAGCCCAGGTGCACAACGGCAACTGCCGGCGCTTTCTTTGGGGGAGCGGCAGGGCTGCGAGAGGGCGTAGGCAAAGCGGTCTCCAACCGGTTCATAGCCACAGGAGAGGCCGAGAGAATGGCGACAGCAGAAATGAAAGTTTTCTTATTCTAGTTTAGGTTTCGCTACTCCTCTGCCAACCAGCTCAATCGGGCTACCCCCCAAGTTGAACCCACACCAAGCCAAGAGCCACAGCCACTGCCAGACCGCTGGCCGCCCAACTGCAGGGATCCCCGCCAGCCGCTGTCGGAACCAAGGGCGCCCGCCCGTAGCCCCGCAGGCGCAGCGCCTGATAGACGCGCTCGGAGCGCTCATAGCTGCGCACCAGGAGAGTAGCCACCCCAGCAGCCAGGAAGGGCAGGTCTTGGCGCAAGGCCGGGCCCGGACGCCACAGGGATCCCCGCGGCTGCCAGCCCCTCAGCCAAGCTGCCCGCTGCATCTGCTGCCACTGGGCGCCTATCTCCTGCAGGTAGCGCTGCGTCAGCCAGGCCAACTCCAAGAGCAGGTCGGGGATCCCCAGCGCCCGCAAAGCCGCCAACAGTTCCAGCAGGGGGGTGGTCTCCAAAAGCAGCGTCGCCAGCGCCAACAAAGCCAGGCTGCGCCCAACGACATAGAGCGCCTTCTCCAGCCCCTCCCACCGCAGAGCCAGGGATCCCCACTGCCAGAGGATGGTGTTCCCCATAACTAACGGTAGGAGAGCGACGAGAGCTATTAGCAAAGCGCCTGGGGCGGCCAGCCGTTTCAGTCCTCGGCTGAGCGGCACTCCCGACAACGCCCAGAGAAGAGCCAGCAGCGCCCAGGCCAGGGGCAGCAAGGCCAAGCGCTGCACCTGGGCAAAAGCTGCCATCAGGGCTCCCAGGCCCACCAGCTTGGGCAAAGGCCGCCAGCGGTGAAGCCAAGAGGGGGAGGGAGGGAGGGGAGCGGGTGGAGAGAACTGCGTTCCCCTGAGATCCTGGGAGATGACGGCCTCGGCCCTATCTTTTGGCATCTTCTCCCAGCAGCTCCGGCTGCACCCGCTGCAAAAACCGCACCACCCAACAGGTAAACAGCCCCTCCACCGCCGCCAAAGGGAGGTGGGCCATCACCAAGCTGCCCAAGGCCAAGCGCTCTGCTTGGGTGGAGACCGTCCCCTCGCCCAGGAGAGCAGCCATCACCACCCCGTAGAAGAGCAGCGCCGCCAGCCCCACCCCCGCCGCCCCCGCCCAGAAGGCTGCCAACCCGTCTCCCAGCCGCCGTCGGCCCATTCGAAAGATCCCCCCTGCCAAGAGCGCCGGGATCCCCATAATGGCGGCGTTAATCCCCAGGGTGGTTAGCCCCCCGTGGCCAAAAGCCACCGCCTGAAAAAACAGGCCCACCACAATCGCCGGGTAGGCCAAGGCCCCCAGCATCACGCCCAGCAAGCCATTGAGCAGCAGGTGCAGGCTGGCCGGGGGAAAAGGCAGGTGAATGGAGGAGGCGACAAAAAAGGCGGCGGTCAGCAGCGCCGCTTTGGGCAGTTGGCGGCGGGGATCCTTTTCCAACCGCTGGAGGAGGTGTAGGCTCCAACCCGTAAGCAGGGCAGTGATGCCATAGCCCCCCAGCCAAAGCGGTGCTGGCAGAAGGCCCTCGCTGATGTGCATGGCTAGTCCTGGCTCAAAGCGGCAACACCCCCTGAGGAGTCGGGGAGTTCTGGGCCTTGGGAGGGACGGGGCCGGGAGAAGAACAGGGCCGTACCCAAGCACCCCCAGATGACACAGGCAGCCATAACCCCCCGCTGCACAGGGCCAAAGGAGGAGCCGTTGGGGATCCCTTCTGCCTGCATAGCCGCTTCGCCTACCGGCACGTTCACCACCCCGCCGTGGCCGGCCTGGCGAATGCGCACCTGCCACAGTCCCTTGAGCTCAGGATCCGGCTGCAGCAGAAATCGCCCCTGCTCATCCGTTTGCCCTTCCTGCCAAGGGGTGGTGGGATCGGTGGGCGCAAACACCGTGACGCGGGCAGAACGCATCGGCTCGCCGGAATCGTAGCGGGCTTGGATCTCGAAAGTGGGGACGGCCCGCCAAGAGGCCTCCACCCCATGCCCCCAAGCCGGAGCAGACAAGAGCAGGCCGCAGGCCAGCCAGCTCAGTTGCCAGTAAGCGTAGAAAGGGAGGCGATTTGGCCAGACTGAGTTCATGGGTCGGCAAAAGTAGAGGACAATCTCTCGACTGCAAAAGCCACCCAGGCTTGAGGGCAAAGACCTAAGGTCAAGATCCCGTCCCACCAAGACGGTCAGAGGACGCGCGGCAGTGGCCCTCCCCCACGTGGCCCAAGTTCTGCAGGATCTCCAAGAGGGTTTCGGACGCCGTCCCACTTTCCTGCAGGTCGTCCCAGACCAGAGGGTCGGATCCCCCCTTTAGCCGCTGCTCCAGGGAGAGGGGATCCAGCTTCACCAGCGGGGCAAACCCCAGCGCCGCCCGGTTGAGGTCATCTTCCGGCGGTAGGCTGCCATCCCCAAACAGGTGGTCAAAGTGGAAAGTCACTTCCAGATCCGCCACCTGGCCCGCCTGGACAAAGCCCTTGCGCGCTTCCCCCACATACTCGCCGCAGACGAAGGCCAGCTCAGGGCTGAACTTGAGCACAAAGGGGATCCCCTCTCCCTCCCCTTTTGCTGGCCGGGCTGTGCCCTCGATCCAGAGGGAGTAGCCCTTGGCCGGCCCCTCCGCTGCCGGCACCAGCCGCCAAGCCAAGGCGTTGTAGTGCCCAGGGGGAGCTTCCAGGGATCCCAGCAGAACCCGTTCTGCCCCCGCCGCTGGCACCAAATCCACCGTGAGGGGGCCTGTCAGGTTGACTAAGGCCTTGGCCTGGAGCTCCCCTTTCCCTTCAAAAGGGGGATCCGTCTGGTAGGCCGTGATGTCGGCCAGCGTCACGTACACATGCTCAAACTGCAGCGCCCAGCCGTCTTTGGAGACCAACCCCTCCCGCACGAACGCTTCGCCGTTGGCCCACAGCTCCAGCGTGCCTTTGGCCGAGGCAGAGATCGCCTGCGGCTCCCTAGCTGGCCCCGACTCGACAGGCGGACGACAAGCTGTCATGCCGGCTCCCAGCCCCAGGGCCACCAGAGCCAGCCCTCTGGCCAAGGGATCCCTGGAGGAAATGACCCACGACGGAGAGAGGAGTTGCTTCACCTGGAGTTCGGCCAGCGCTACTGACCTAGCCAAACACAAACTTTCGGGGCACCACAATCCCCCGCTGGGGCATCTTGCTACTCCTGCGCCAGGTTCCCGGCCCGCACCCAGCCCTCTTGCCCGTTCTCGCGGCGGATACGCTGCCAACCGCCATCTTCGCTCAGGCCCAACACCGTCACCACCTCATTCAGGGGCAGGCCGCCCATGTAGGCCCCTTCCCGGTCGGGAGTGGCTCGCAGCGCCAAACCCATCGGCTCGATCACCCGCCCCCGCTCACCGGGGGAAACGCTTGTTGCTCCAGGAGAGTGGGTGGACTCAGGCCTGGGTTGAGTCAACTGAACTGTCGATGGTGAAACGGTAGAGACAGCAGATGCCGAGGCTGCCGCCCCTTCCACAGGGCCCAAATTGCCCGCCCGCACCCAGCCCTCTTGACCGTTCAACTCCCGCCGCACCCGTTGCCAACGACCATCGGCGCTATACTCCAACACCGTCACCGTTTCCCCCACCACAATCCCGCCCTGGTAGGCTCCATCGGCGGAGGGCCGGCTGCGGATCGCCAGGCCAATCGGCTCAATCACCCGTCCGCGGCTGCCGGGGGGAAATCCTTCAGGGTCAAGGGTGCCTGCAGCAGGGGCAGACAGGGGAGGGGGAAAGCTGGTTGGGCTCGGCAAGGGATCCGGGCGGATCGCCCGCTGAAATTGGGGTGGGGGCGGGGGGGCCAACATCGGAGCGACCATCTGCCACAACTGCCAACCCAAGGCGGCCAGAGCCCCAACCGAGACGCTCGCCACCACCAAGGTGCCCAAGGGAAAATGGTCAGAAGCAGGAGAAGAACGGCCTCGCATTGGGTAGTTAGCCATCCAAAGTACCTCCCTGCAAAGCTGCAGACAAGAACCGCAAAACCCATTGGGATCCCTGTCAGCAACCGGGGATCTACGAGATTCAGAGCACTCGCATCCCAATCTATAACATCTTCAAAGATGCCGACTTTTGCTTCTGACCTTGGCTTGAACAGAATCGCGTCAACCCCCCGCCTCTATAGCCAGGGGAAGCAGAGCAGACACCCTTGTGGGTGGGCGACCCCCCATTTGACCAAGATGAGCATAGAGACTCCCCCCGTCTGGCGATTCTCCCTGCCGCCGGCACACTACGCCAACGATGGGGATGAGCCAGAAAACCAACCTTGTCTTGCAAGGCTTTACTGCACTGCCGTTATCGCGGCAACATAGCGACTATGCCCAATCTCAACCACAGCGATGACTCCCCTCGAAGAAGCGGCGGAAGCGGCGGCCAAGCTGTTGCTGTTTCGAGAAATCTGCGCCCATCCCCTAGCCCTGGGCTGGCAGGAGCTGATCCAGCAGTTGATGGCCGGGGATCCCCTGCCTTGCTGGGCGGCCTACGGGCGCTGGTTTGAGCTTTTGGCCCAGCAAAACCTGAGCTGGCGGGAGTGGCTGATCCAGGAGATCCGCTGGGCGGACAACCCCTTTGCCCGCGCGGCGCTGCGAGGTGGGGAGATCCCGACACCCCTTTTGCAAGCAGCACGGCACGATCTCCGCTGCTTACAGATCCTGGCCGAGAGCCAGGAGCTCATCGAAGAGCAGATGCAGGCGCTGGGCCTGGGGATCCCTTGGCCGGATGGGGACAGTGACTGCGCCGGCTGGGATCCGCGCTCTTTTGCCGATTGGGGCCTGAGCCTGGAGGCGTTGATCGCCCACTACCGCCAAAGAGGGGTAGGAATCTGTGCTCGCTATTGGGCGTTTCGCTGGGGGCCGGCAGGGCTAGAAGGGATCCCGGCTCCCGACCTGCCCGATTGGGATGAGATTTACGGCTACGAACGGCAGAAGCAGCAGTTGGCCGCCAACACCGAAGCGCTGCTGCGGGGGGATCTGGCTTTGCATGTCTTGCTCTACGGGGCGCGGGGCACCGGCAAGTCTTCGTTGGTGAAGGCCTTGTTGCGCCGCTACGGCCCTCAGGGGCTGCGCCTTCTGGAGCTGAGACGAACTGACTTGATGCAATTGTCGGAGATCTTGGCGGAGCTGAGGAAACAGGGGCTGCCCTTTGTGCTGTTTGTGGACGATCTCTCCTTCGAGGCCGACGAAACCGAGTTCAAGCAGCTCAAGGTGCTCCTGGAGGGGGATCTCGTCGCGCCGCCGCCCAACGTCCGCCTCTATGCCACCAGCAACCGCCGCCATTTGGTCCGCGAGTTTTTCGCCGACCGCCCCAACCCCCAAGATCAAGAAGTCCACGCCTGGGATACGGTGCAGGAAAAGCTGTCGCTGCAGGATCGCTTTGGCCTCACCCTCACCTTCCCTCCGTTCACTCAAGACGATTACTTGGCAACTGTAGAACACTTGGCGCAGCGGCTGGGTTTCGCTCAATCTTTGGCGGCCCTGCGTCGCCGGGCCCTGATCTGGGCGCAGCAGCAAAACGGCTTTTCCGGTCGCACCGCCCGTCAGTTTTTGGATGCCGTTCGGGCAGGGCTGGCAAAAGGGAACGAATGAATCGCTGGCCGCGTTGCGGGAAGTTTATTCTTCGGGGAAGGGATTGGCCAGCTTGTCTACCGTAAAGTAACGATGAAACTTATCCGTCACCCGCAACCAGGGGGAGCGGCTGCCTTCTTTGCGGTAGCGGGTTATAAAGCCTTTCTCCACCAGCTCTGCCACATGCTGATAGGCGCCCTGACCGCGCAACTCTACCAACTCGGCTTGGGAGAGGGGCCCCCGCAGGATGATGGTCGCCAAGGTACGGGCAGCGCCCACCCCGATTTCGGGGGGCAAGAGCTGGTTGGCCAGCTCCAAAAACGGCTCTCGCAACTGCAGGGCAAACCCCTCCCCCACCTGCAATACTTCCAGGGCAGAGTCGCGGTGAGCATAGTCTTCCATCAACTCCAGCAGCGCATCATAGGCCTCATCGCGGCTGCAGCGGGCCAATTGAGCCAGCGCCGATAGGGCCAACGGCTGCCCCTTCAGGTAGAGGATTGCCTCAATCTGGTTTTTCAGGGCTAAGAGACGCCCCCCCTCCACCTCTGATCCGGGATCCAAAACCAACTTGGAACGACGCGAGGCCATAGCGACAAGGGATCCGCCTACTTGTCCCGTAGCATAGCAGCAGTTGCAGGCTGAGGGATCCCTGCTGGGGCGGCCTGGGCCAAGGCGAGCGTTGCTATGCTAAACCATGCCATGGCCTGCTTTCCCGCCCATCGCGCTACTCGGTGCGGAGTACAATTGCACAACCTGAAGCCAATTGCGTAGCATAAATAGGGTTTGGGGATCCCAGAGAATTGGAGAGGTGTCCGAGCGGTTTAAGGAAGCAGTCTTGAAAACTGCCGTGGTTCACGCCACCGTGGGTTCGAATCCCACCCTCTCCGTTGCTTTATTGAGTAACCCACAATGCTGTCCGGCGGCCCCTACCACGCCCCTACTCCCTTGGGCCAGCCTAAGGTAATCTGGCGACGTCAGTCTTCTGCATCCAGAATGCGGGGCACTTTGAAGAACACATCCGCCCGGTCGGGAGCGTTGGCCAGGATCCCTTCGACATCCGGATAGGGCTCGACTTCATCGGGGCGGGTGGGCAGCTCCATGTCCAGGGCATGGAAGGTGGGCTCCACCCCTTCCGTATTCAGCTCTTTCAGTTGTTCCACGTAGGCCAAGATGTCTGCCAGTTGCTCGGTGAACTGGATCTCTTCCTCCTCGGTTAGCTCCAGACGAGCCAAGTGAGCGACATGTTGTACCCCTTCCCGTTTCAGCATCCTTCCCCCCGGCGCGCAGATCATTAACTTAGCTTAAGGTAGCTGAGAGCAACCGTTCGCGTTGGTGGTACAGAGTCCTTTGGCAGGCAGACTCAATACAACTCGAGGTTGGCGCGCCCGGTGGTTTTCAGCCAGTTTTGGGCCTCGATGTAGTTGTTGGGGGCAATGCGAATGGCGCGGATCCAGTATTGAGCGGCCTCGTCAAACAGGGCCTCTGCCGTTTCTTCATCTCCGGCCTGCAGGCTCTGCTCGCCTTTATGATGCAGCAACACAGCGATGTTGTTCAGGGCAGAACAAAGTCGTGGGTTCAACTCCAGAGCTTGGTGGTAGTACTCCAGGGCCTTGTCCAGTTCGCCGTTGCTTTGGTAGATCAGGCCCATGTTGTAGAGGATGTAGCTACGATCCTCTTCGCCTTGCTCCAGGGTGAGGGCTTCTCGGTAGTTTTCCAGAGCCTCGGCGTATTCCCCTTCGCTCTGAGCGGCCATGCCATCCCGGTAGTAGGCAAAAGCTTTCTTTTGCTCAGAACTCACCCCCGGCAGCAGTTTCAGGATCAGATCGGCCATGACGGTAAAGGTTTTGTCGATGAAGTTGTCGTTCTTCATGCTGCGCGGCATGGCTGACCCCTTTTAGAACTTGGGACTAAAGATTTCTCTCTTGCGTTGTATCACGTCCAAGGCGGGATCCGAAACACAGCCCCGTTGGTTTCACAAACGAGCCCCTGGTCTGTCAAGGCGGTATCGAGGGGCGCTTGCTCAGGCGCACAGGATGCCACTGCAGGGTTTCGCCGGGGGAAACCTCGACTTCACAGGCGGTGTCGATCAGCCGCTGCGCCTGCGCTTGGGGGGTGGGGTAGCGGGCCAGATCTGCATCCACCAGGTGGGGGTGCTCTTGCAACAGCCGCACGAGGAACTCCTGCAATTCCTCAGGGCTGAGAAATTGCTCCGGCAAGCCCGGGATCAGCAGCACATAGTGGTTGGCGGCACGCAACAGTTCGGGTTCCGAGTCTGACATGGTGTTGGGCTGGGCGTCTTCTATCCATCATGAACCAACGGGTTGCGCCTCTCTTGGTATCCTGATAAAGACTTTCCTTGCTCTTGTCTTGTTGGCATTTGAGATCTGCTTTTCCTATGGCTAAGCCGCGCACCCTCTCTGGCATTCAGCCCTCTGGCGAGTTGCACCTGGGCAATTACTTGGGGGCGATTAAAAATTGGGTGGCCGAGCAGGAGCACTACGAGAACTTTTTTTGCATTGTGGATCAACATGCCATCACCGTCCCTCAGGATCCCAAGCTGTTGAGGGAGCGCACCCGCTCGCTGTTTGCCCTTTATTTGGCCTGTGGCCTCAGCCTGGAGCATTGTGTGCTGTTCGTGCAGTCCCACGTGCCTGCCCATACGGAGCTGGCCTGGCTGTTCAACACCATCACCCCCATGAACTGGGCGGAGCGCATGATCCAATACAAGGAGAAAAAAGAAAAACAGGGAGAGGAGACCAGCGTTGGCTTGTTCAGCTACCCGATTTTGCAGGCGGCGGATATTTTGCTCTACCAGCCCAAGTATGTGCCGGTGGGGGAGGATCAGCGGCAGCATATTGAGCTGTGTCGGGATATTGCCCGCCGCTTTAACGACCGCTTTGGCGAGGTGTTTGTGATCCCAGAGGCCCTGATTCGCCCACAGGGGGCGCGGATCATGAGCTTGACCGATGGCACGCGCAAGATGTCCAAGTCGGATCCCTCGGATCTCAGCCGCATTCATCTCTTGGATGACCCGGATACCATCCGCAAGAAGATCCAAAAATGCAAGACCGACCCCATTCGGGGCATTGTCTTTGACGATCCGGCTCGTCCTGAAGCCCACAATTTGCTGACGATCTACATGCTCACCTCTGGAAAAAGCAAGGAGGCGGTGGCAGCTGAGTGTGCCGAGATGGGGTGGGGACAGTTCAAGCCTCTCCTCGCAGACAGCATCATCGCTGCCCTAGAGCCCATTCAGCAGCGCTACCGGGATCTCTGCAACAACCCCGACTATCTGCTGGCGCTGATCCGGGAAAATGCTGCCAAGGCTCGCGCTGTTGCCGAGCCAACGCTGCAAAGGGTGCGAGAGGCAATGGGGTTCCTACCCCCCTAAGGGATCCCTGCTAGTCGCGGTTGCCATCGCGGATCTCGACGGTGCTGAACTCCAGGCCCAGCTCCGAGAGGATCCCTGGCCAGGCCAAGCGCAGGCGCTCCTGCCATTCTTGCCGGTGGTTGATCAAATACACGCAGACCAGGGTGATACCCACTCCCAACCACTGCAGCCGCGTCAGCGATTCCCCCAAGAAGGTGCTGCCGAACAGCAGGGCGAAGATGGGGGTGAGAAAGGTCAGGGAGCTGAATTCGGTGAGGTTCTCCTGGGAGGCGAAATAGAAGAAGAGGGCATAGGCCACAGCGCTTCCCATCACCGAAGCGTAGAGCAGGCCCAGCCAGTGGGCACCGCTCAGGTGCTGCCATTGCTCGCTTTCTGTTAGCGCCGAGAGCAGGATCAAGGGCAGGCTGCCCAACACCATGTGCCAGCCCGTCGCCAACACCGGATCCGCCACCTCCGCCACCTTGGGCATCATCACGGTGCCGATGGCCATCGACAGGGATGCCAGCAACATCCAGACGACGCCAGCCCCCAACTGCAGGGATCCCCCGCCAGATAAGCCGATCAGGCCGATGCCGACCACCCCTATCCCCAAGCTCAGCCAGCCCAGCGCTCCCATCCGCTCGCGGTAAAACCAGGTGGCCATCAGAGCCACCGCCAGCGGCTGCGAGTCGATCAGCACGGATCCCAGCCCGGCGCCGGTCTCTCTCAACCCTTGCGCCAAAAATCCCTGAAAACAGGTGCCGTCCACCAGGGCAAAGGCCAAGACCCACAGCCACCCCCGCCGCCCCTGCGGATGCCAGGGTTGAGACACCCCGGCGGCCCGTCCCTGCCAAAGCCGAAAGGCCAAAACCAGGATCCCAGCCGGCAAGAGCCGCAGAATGGCGATAAAGAGAGGGGTGGTCTCAGAGAGGGCATCCCGCATCGCCACCATCGCCGAACCCCACAGGAAAAAGGGGGCAATCATCAACAGGCGTTGCCAGATAGGCTGAGAAAGCAGGTAAGACTGAGCCATGGGTGCTTCAAACTCGCAGACGGAAGTTAACCCCATGTTAAGCGCTGCGGCAGTTCGGTTACAAATCTTAATTATTGGTTGATGCAAGTTGATGCCTGGCATGGGATCCCTGGAGGGCTTTCTCAACCTGGATAAACCAGCAGGGCTTACCTCCCACGACTGTGTGGCGGTGGTGCGGCGGGTCTTGCGCACCCGCAGGGTGGGGCATGGCGGCACTTTGGATCCGGCGGCGACGGGGGTTTTGCCCATTGCCGTGGGGCGGGCGACGCGCTTTTTGGCCTTTCTGCCGGGGGATAAGGTCTATCGGGCCACCTTCCGCTTCGGGCAGCGCAGCGACACCGACGATGCCGAGGGGCAGATCCAGGTGGGATCCCCTTGTCCGGAGCTGAGCTGCGAGCAGGTGGCGGCCTGTTTGCGGGAGTTTGTCGGCGAGATTGAGCAGGTGCCGCCCCTTTACAGCGCCATCAAGCGGCAGGGGAAAAAGCTCTACGAGCTGGCGCGGGCCGGGGTAGAGGTCTCAGAACTGGGGCTGGAGCCGCGGAGAGTAGTGATTCGGCACCTGCGGATCCTGGGCTGGCGCCCCGGCAACTTCCCGGAAGTGGATCTGGAGATTGCCTGTGGCCCCGGCACCTACATCCGCGCCCTCGCCCGCGACGTGGGGGAGAAATTGGGCTGCGGAGGCTTGATGAGCCGCCTGCGACGGCTGCAAAGTGGCCCCTTTCGCGTCCAGGAGAGCCTGCCCCTGGAGCAATGGCAGGGATCCGCCGATCCCGCCGCTGCCCTGCTGCCGATTGAGTGGGGATTTCGCGATTGGGACTCAGTATCCCTATCTCCGGCTGAGGCCCAGCGCTGGCGGCAAGGTCAGGCCATTCCCCTGGATCCTGCTCAGGCCGGTGCTGAGACCTTGCGGGTCATGAGCAGAGAGGGGGAATTTTTGGGCTTGGGGCACAGCCAAGCAGGTCAGCTCAGGCCGCTGCGGGTGTTGCCGCCGGATCCCTAGTTGCAGAAACATTACATTTTCGTAACAACATTGGCCATTGTCTCGGCGGGAAAGAACCCCCTGCATGCTAAACTTCTGGGGGCAAGTGGGGAGCTCGGAGCGCTGCCGTTGTTGGGCTCCGGCTCGATTTTCCAAGGGTGGCCTTTGGACGTTGCCGACAAAATCTCTTCTCAATCTTTTCTCACTTTTGCATCTCAAGCTACTTTTACATAGAGTTACAGGAACGGAGTTGAGAATATGCGGGATGCCGTAACCACACTGATCAAAACCTACGACCTGGCGGGCCGCTACTTGGACCGGAATGCGATGGATGCGCTCAAAGCTTTTTACGATTCAGGGCTGCGGCGCATCAAGGCAGTGCAGGTGATTAATCTCAACTCGGTGGACATTGTCAAGACGGCTGCCGCAGCTATGTTTGCCCAGGTGCCGGATCTGATCCGTCCGGGCGGCAACGCCTACACCACCCGCCGCTACGCCACCTGTTTGCGGGATATGGACTACTTCCTGCGCTACGCTTCTTATGCGCTGGTGGCTGCCGACAACAGCGTCTTGGATGAGCGAGTCTTGGCCGGCTTGCGGGAAACTTACAACTCCCTCGGCGTGCCCATCGCCCCGACGGTGATTGGGATCCAAAACATGAAAACCCGCACCCTGGAGCTGCTCGGCTCCGGCGAAGACTACAGCTTTGTGGCCGAGCCTTTCGATTACATGAGCAGCAAACTAAGCGAAACCGATATCTAGCCTACTCGTCGGCGTAGGGATTGGCCGGCACCGGTATTGGCTCCACCTGCTCGGCGACGATCACCAACTGAGATTGGCCATCCCGCCGCTCTACGGCCATGCGTCCCTCCAGACGCAGCCAACTATCGGCAGTTAACTGTTCTGCCTCTGGCCAGCGCACCGGCAAGCCCACAGGGTAGGCATCGGCAGCACAGCAACTGACCAAAAAGCGAGCGATAACAAAGTGGTCGGGCCGCGGGTCGGGAACGACGAACCCCTGTACCCGCACCGGCTGCCCTGTGTAGGTGTAGGGATCCGGGTAGACATCCAAGGTGCGTACCCAATCCAGCAGAGTGCGCTGACGCGGGTCGAGCTTGGGACGAAAAGCCTGCGGCTGGCTACGAGATACCCCCAGGTAGGGAGATACCCCTCGGTTGAGGGCAGTTTGGCTGGAGAGCGGTCGCGGCTCGACCCAAAACCCCAGCAGTGCCGTCAGGATCAGCAGTCCTGCGCCCAGCTGCGGTCCCAACAGCGAGGCGTGGGCTTCAGAAGAGGCGACTTTCGCTCCTTGCCAACGGCCAATCCCCAAGCCCAGCAGGCATAGCCCGGCCAACAAAGCCACATTCACGTAGCCGGGATTGATCAACATCAGCAGGGTACCCCGCCAGCGGTAAACGATCAGCAGGATCCCGAGCAACATCAACCCGGACGCCTCCCAGTAGGCTATATGGCCCCACGCCAACAGTTTCCTGGGCCAAGACATAATCTTGGTTTTGATACGCACTCCCTCTGGGTTTTGTTTTTCCCGAATAGGACTAGAACTGCTTTTGGGCATGGTTACAGCTTTTTCACACCACTCCGAACCCAAGTTTAGCAATCCTCGCGCAATTTTCCACTACCTGTGTGGCGAGAATGGGCAAGGTCTTTACTGCGATTTCGCGGTCACAGGTATTGAGGTTCACCCAAATAGAGCTCAGCAAAAAACTTCGTTTAGCCCACGTTCCTGATCGGCAACTTTACAAAAAGCACCGTGATTACCCTGTCTATTGCTGGACGGTTTGCCTGTGGTGGATCGTAAGCCCTAGCAAGCTACAGCTTTTTCCAGCGTTATCTAATAAGCCAATGTAGATCTATCTCTTGTGTCGTGAAGATCCGGATTGGCTACAGAACTTCCGTGAAGTCAGAAAAAACTGTACGGCTGTGGGGAGTATGTCAAAGCTGTCGGGATCCCATCGTCAATTCAACGAATTCAGTCACAAATAACCTCATATTGATGAGAGTATTGATGAGAGGCTTTAGCGTGTAGGCATGGTTGCAAGCGGATGCCTGAAACTGGGGAGTTGCCCTCATTTGCTCTACAGTGAGATAGACACAACCGAGATAGCACAACCAAATGTTGCCGAGGGTACCCATCTGGCTGCGGGGAGTGAGCTATGCCATCTATGGCTTTCTCTACCTGCCGATTGTGCTGATTGCCGTCTATTCTTTTAACCGCGCCCGCTTTGGCCTGGCGTGGACGGGTTTTACCTTCGATTGGTACTTGGCTCTCTTTCGCAATGCCGCGATCTGGCAGGCCACGCAAAATACCCTTGTCTTGGCTGGAGTCAGCACTCTGGTGAGCACGGTGCTGGGATCCCTCTTGGGCTACGGGCTGTACCGCTACCGTTTCCCCGGCCAAAGGATTGTGCAGGGGTTGCTGCTGTTGCCGGTAACTGTCCCTGATATTGTGATGGCGATTACGCTGCTGCTGTTTTACCAGTTTGTGCGCGCCTACACCGGCTGGTTTGAGCTGGGCTTGGGAACGATGATCCTGGCCCACATCACCTTTCAGATTGCCTTTGTGGCCATCGTGGTGCGCAGCCGCCTGCAGCTTTTGGATCCCGCTTTGGAGGAAGCCGCCTACGACCTTTACGCCAACACCTGGCAGAAGCTGCGCTATGTAACCTTGCCCCTGGCCAGGCCGGGGATCCTGGCCGCGGCGCTGCTGGCCTTTACCCTCTCCATCGATGACTTTGTCATCTCCTTTTTCACCAGCGGGCCGGAAAGCCAGACCCTGCCCATCCTCATCTACAGCACGGCGCGGCGGGGGGTGACGCCGGAGATCAACGCCCTCTCCACCGTGATCATCCTGGCTACCTTGGTCGTGGTGATGGGGTTTCCCCTGCTCAGCCGCTCCCGCTAGCCCCCCTCTCCCTCAGGGAGAGGGGCTGGGGGTGAGGGTGGATCCCTCAGGGAGAGGGGCTGGGGGTGAGGGTGGATCCCTCAGGGAGAGAGGCCGTGGGTGAGGATCTCAGGGAGAGGGGCTGGGGGTGAGGGATCAAGTATTGAAATAGCGGGCCGCCGGGTGGTAGGCGACGATGGCAGTGGTGGACTGTTCCGGATCCAACTGGTCGCTGTCGTCCATGGTCAGGCCGATGCGCTCGGCCCGGAGCAGCTCCAACAAAACCCGCTGATCGGCGATGTTGGGGCAGGCAGGATAGCCGAAGCTGTAGCGGGAGCCGCGGTAGCCCTGGTGCAGGATCTGGCGGATGTCAGGGCTGTCCTCGCCGCCAAAGCCCAGCTCCCGTCGGATGCGGGCGTGGCACCACTCTGCTAAGGCTTCTGCCAGGGTGACGGCCAGGCCGTGGAAGTAGAGGTAGTCGGTGTACTGGCCTTCGGCAAACAGGCGCTGGGCGTAGGCCGTGGCCTCTGGCCCCACTGTAACTGCCTGCATGGGGAAAACGTCCACCAGGCCGGTGGAGCGATCGGCGAAGAAGTCGGCAATGCAGAGGCGCTGGCCGGTTTTTTGGCGGGGGAAGGTGAAGCGGGCCAGCTCCCGCACCTGGGGAGAAAGCTGGGGGCGCTCGACGGTGGGCAGTTGGAAGTAGGTGGTGGAGCCGGGCTCTAGAGCAAACAGCTCGGGGAAGCTGGCCGGGTCGAAGAGGATTAACGTATTCCCTTCCGCCTGCGCTGGGAAGTAGCCGTAGACCACCTGCGGGTGCAGCAGGTCTTCGCTCAGGATCCGCTCCTTCCAACGCTCGATCACCGGCTCCACCTGGGTGGCGAGAAACTGGGCAAACTCCTCCGCCGACTGGTCGCGCGGCTTGCGGATCTGCCACTGGCCGGCCACCAGGGCCTGCTTGTCGATATAGAAGAAGACTTCCGGCCAGGGGATCTGATCTGAGGCGAGAACTTTGGATCCCCAGAAGGGGGGGATGGGCCGCTCGGTATCCAGGGCAACGGCCTCGGAACGACGGGTGTTTGCCCCGCCGTCGCCAGCCGAGACCGCAAGGGCAGGAGCAGCACCCACAGTGGTCTCCGGGGGAGGCAGGGTGGGATCCGCTGGATCCGCAGCAGCCTCCTTCTGGCCGTTGACTCGCTGCTCCAAGTCATCCAGAAAACCCAGCCGGTCATCCCAGCGCCCGGCAGCCTTGGCCTGCATCAGCCGATCCATAAAGTGCAGGTCGGTAAAGGCGTCGCGGCCATAGATGACTTGGCCCTTGTAGGTCTGGCGGCAGTCTTCTTCCACAAAGCGGCGGGTAAGGGCCGCCCCCCCTAGGATCACAGGCACGGCGATGCCCCGCTCGTTAAACACCTCCAGATTTTCTTTCATAAACGCAGTGGATTTCACCAACAGGCCGCTCATGGCAATGCAGTCGGGCTTGTACTTTTCATAAGCCTCGATGATGTTTTCCACCGGCTGCTTGATGCCCAAATTGATGACCTTGTAGCCGTTGTTGGTGAGGATGATGTCCACCAGGTTTTTGCCGATGTCGTGGACATCCCCCTTGACGGTGGCGATCAAGAAGGTGCCCTTGCACACCTCCCCGCCCACCTTTTCCATGAAGGGCTCTAGGTATTTCACCGCCGCCTTCATGGTTTCTGCCGACTGCAGCACAAAAGGCAGTTGCATTTTGCCGGCGCCAAAAAGCTCCCCCACCTCCTTCATGCCGTCCAGCAAAAAGGTATTGATGATCTCCAGGGGGGAGTATTTCTGCAGCGCCTCCGCCAGGGTCTCCTCCAGGCCGATGCGCTCCCCGTCGATGATGTGCCGCCGCAGCCGCTCCTCCAGCGGCAGCTTGGCCAGGGATCCCGCCGCCCGCAGCTCCTGGCTGGAAACCCCTGCAAACAGCTCCGTCAGCCGCGCCAGGGGATCGTAGGTGCAGATGCCCTCAGCGTTAAACTGCCGCCGATCCCAGATCAGATCCCGGCACACCTGCTGCTGCTCCTCCGGGATCTTGCTTAGGGGCAGGATTTTGGCGGCGCTGACGATGGCGGCATCCAGCCCGGCCTGGCGGCACTCGTGCAAAAACACCGAGTTCAAGACCACGCGGGCTGCCGGCGAAAGTCCAAAGGAGATGTTGGAGATGCCCAAGAGGATGTGGGTATCGGGGAAAGCCTGGCGGATGCGGCGGATCCCTTCCAGGGTGGCCGCTCCGTTGGCGCGGTCTTCCTCAATGCCGGTGGAGATGGGCAAAGCCAAGGGGTCAAAGAAAATCTCGTAGGGCGGGATCCCGTACTCAACTGCCTGGCGATAGGCCCGCTCGGCAATCTGGAACTTCTTCTCGGCGGTGCGGGCCATGCCCTCCTCGTCGATGGTGCCGATGACCACCCCCGCGCCGTAGGTCTTGGCCAGCTCCAGCACCTTGAGGAAGCGCTCTTCCCCATCCTCGTAATTGGTGGAGTTGAGCAGGCACTTGCCCCCGGCCACCTTGAGGCCAGCCTCCATCTTCTGCCAGTCGGTGGAATCCAGCATCAGGGGAAGCGGGATCTGGGTCACCAGCCGCGAGACCAGCTCCCGCATATCCCGCACCCCATCCCGGCCCACGTAGTCCACGTTCACGTCGAGGATGTGGGATCCCTCCCGCACCTGCTCCCGCGCCAGGGCCACCAGGCCGTCCCAATCTTCAGCGTTGAGCAGCTCCCGCATCTTCTTGGAGCCGCTGGCATTGAGCCGCTCGCCGATGATTAAAAACGAGTTGTCCTGGAGGTAGGGCTGGGGCGAGTAGATCGAGGCGGCAGCCTGGATGCGCTCGACGGCGCGGCGTTTGGGCCGCAACCCCTGGACGGCTGCCACCAAGGCGGCGATGTGCTCCGGGCGGGTGCCGCAGCAGCCCCCCACCACCGCCACCCCCAGATCCCGCACAAAGTGTTCCAGGTGGAAGCGCAACTGCTCCGGCGTCAGCTTGTAGTGGGCCTTGCCGCCGATGTTTTCCGGCAGACCGGCGTTGGGGATGCAGGAGATGGGGAAGGGGGAATGGCGGGAGAGGTAGCGGATGTGCTCGGCCATCTTGTCCGGCCCGGTGGCGCAGTTGAGGCCCAGCACATCGATGGGGTAGGGCTCCAGGACGGCCAGCGCCGCCCCGATCTCCGTGCCCACCAGCATCGTCCCCTGCACCTCAAAGGTCAGGGACACCACCACCGGCAGGCGGATCCCCCGCCGGGCCAACTCCTGCTGCACGGCCACCAAGGCCGCCTTGGTCTGCAGAATGTCCTGACAGGTCTCGATAATGAGGAGATCCGCCCCGCCGTCGAGGAGCCCCCGCACCTGCTCCTCATAGGCAGCCCGCATCTGGTCAAAGCCGATGTGCCCCAGGGTGGGCAGCTTGGTGGTGGGGCCGATGGAGCCGGCCACAAAACGAGGCTTTTCCGGCGTTGAGAACTCGGCTGCCACCCGCTTGGCCAGCCGCGCCGCCGCCACGTTTAGCTCGTAGGCTTTTTCCGGGATCCCGTACTCGGCCAAGACAATCGAGGTGGCGCCAAAGGTATTGGTCTCGATGACGTCGGCCCCCACCTCTAGAAAACCCCGGTGAACCTGCGCCACCGCCTCCGGCTTGCTCAGCACCAGGATCTCGTTGCAGCCTTCCAGCTCCGGCCCACCAAAATCGGCTGCCGTCAGGTTCTGGGCTTGCAGAGAGGATCCCATTGCCCCGTCGAAGACGATCACACGTTCCTGGAGATGCTGTAGGAAGGGATGGGTCATAGGCGGTGCGGCGCAGGCAGGGATCAAGTTGGATCTAAAGAAAGTCTGATTTAAGGTAGCATTGAGCCTTTCGCTTGGACTAGACCGAGGCCAGGGATCCGACTTTGGTTATTGAGGTGGATTTAACATTTTCTTTGCCTGCCCCGTTGCTGTTTCCCCAAGGTCGGGCTAATTTAGGGAAGACGTTTTGGTGAGAACGGCTACAGTTGCCTGCAAGTGCTCCCTTTGAGGCCATTTGCTGCCTGCTGTAGAGGGATCTTCTTCTCCTAGGTTGGAGTGGTTGAGGTGCTGAATGTCCTGTCCCCCTGGTGAAGTGCCTCGCCTGCCGTCGCAAGATTGGCGAAGAAAAAGATCCGCCTTTCGCAACTGCGAGAGGCTCCGTCCATCAAGATGAGTCTTGCGCCAGTTCAGTTAAGCCCCATGAGCGATATCTGCTTCCAGATTGACCGGAGCAATCGCCTATTAGAAGCGGGCAAGCCAGGTTTTGGTTTGCCGGTCTAACTCTCTCACTCTGGCGCTGTGGGAGGCGGCAGAGCTGCAACTGGCTCTCCTCCTTTTGGCGTCTAGCCTCCTCTAGTCACCTTCTGTTGTCTGTGATCAGGATCACGAGGAACTCAGCATGGCTCAAGCAAAGGAATTGGTGCAGTCTGGTCAAACAGCGCTTCTCGAACCGGATCTGGAAAATCCATCTTCCAGCGCTCTGGAGTTGGAGAGTGGGACGGACACGCTCGAGAGCGAACTGGATACCGGTGACACTGATGCTTTTGATGAGGATGAGGACGAAGAAGAGGTAGCAGACGAGGATGGCGAGACTGTCGCCGTCGGCGCCAAGGGTCGTTCGAAGCGCAAAGCGGCCAGTAAGAAAAAGCCCTACACCGATGACTCCATCCGGGTCTATTTACAGGAAATCGGGCGCATCCGGCTGCTGCGGGCCGATGAGGAAATCGAGCTGGCCCGCAAAATTGCCGATCTGCTGGAGCTAGAGCGCGCTCGCGAGGCCGTTTTTCAGCGCATGGGCCTCTGGTCGGATCCAGAGGAGGTGCCCGACACCCTCTGGGCAGAGGAAGTCAAAATGTCCCTGCCGGAATTTCGGCGGCGGTTGCATCGGGGGCGGCGGGCCAAAGAAAAGATGGTGCAATCCAACCTGCGCTTGGTGGTGTCCATCGCCAAAAAATACATGAACCGGGGCTTGTCGTTTCAGGATCTTATCCAAGAGGGATCCCTGGGCCTGATCCGGGCAGCGGAAAAGTTTGACCACGAGAAGGGCTACAAGTTTTCCACCTATGCCACCTGGTGGATCCGCCAGGCCATCACCCGCGCCATTGCCGACCAATCCCGCACCATTCGCCTGCCCGTCCACCTCTACGAGACGATCTCCCGCATCAAAAAGGTGACCAAGTTGCTTTCTCAGGAGCTGGGCCGCAAGCCCACCGAAGAGGAGATCGCCACCCGCATGGAGATCACCATCGAAAAGTTGCGCTTTATCGCCAAGTCGGCCCAGCTCCCCATTTCTTTAGAAACGCCCATCGGCAAGGAAGAGGATTCGCGCCTGGGCGACTTTATCGAGTCCGACGGGGAGACGCCGGAGGATCGGGTGGCCAAAGTCTTGCTCAGAGAAGATCTGGAGAGCGTTTTGGAAACCCTCACCCCCCGCGAACGGGATGTGCTGAAGCTGCGCTACGGCCTGGATGACGGCCGCATGAAAACCTTGGAAGAAATCGGCCAGATCTTTAATGTAACCCGCGAGCGGATCCGGCAGATCGAGGCTAAGGCTCTGCGCAAGCTGCGCCACCCCAATCGCAACAGTGTGTTGAAAGAGTACATCCGCTAGGATCCGGTCTTAGGATGGACTCAGTTGCCGCTGCCAACCGACGTATGGAGCCTCTTCAGCATGAACCCCCATGAGACGCCGGATCCCAACTCCTCTGCAAAGGCCGACGGGGAGGGCAGGGATCTGCCTCCGGCCAGGCTGGAGTACCACGTGGAGGAGTTTAAGATCAGCGGGGACGAGCTGTTGGCCAAGATCCGCGAGCTGATCGAAGAGGCCAATGTTCGCCGCATCTTGATCAAAAATGCCGAAGGGCAGACGTTGATCGAGATCCCTCTGGGCGTAGGAGTGGCCGCAGGGGTGTTGGGGGCGGCTCTGTTTCCGGTGTTGGCGGCTGTGGGAGCGATCGGAGCTCTGGTGGCCAAGCTGACCATTGTTGTGGAGCGAACCATTCGCGATGATTCCTAGCCCGCCAAGCTTGTTCCAGCGGCTGATGCCCGCCTCAAGGCCGAGCCGGTGAGGCGTTTGTGGGCAGCTTTGACTTTCTACACCGCCTTGCCTTTGGGGCGGGCGGGTGGGCTATCGTTTGAGGGCATCGCCGCCTGGCTGCCGGTGGTAGGCCTGCTGCTGGGCGGGATCCTCTCCCTGGCGGCGCTTCTGCTGCAGATGTTCCCAAATGCGGTGCGAGCGGCTTTGCTGGTGGCTCTGTGGGCTCTGTTGACCGGTGGGCTGCACCTAGACGGGGTGGCCGATACGGCTGATGGCCTGGCGATCAACGTCCACAAACATCCTCAGGCAGGGGATCCGCAACCGTCGGCCCGGCACCTGGAGGGATCCCGCCGCCTGCAGGTGATGAGCGACAGCCACACCGGGGCCTATGGGGTGCTGGCCTTGCTGCTGCTGCTGCTGCTGAAATTTGCCGCTCTGAGCAGCCTTCAGGTCTGGCCTCTCTTGCTGCTGGTGCCGGCTTGGGGGCGTTGGGGCCAGTTGCTCGCCATCGCCCTTTACCCCTATCTGCGCCGGCAGGGATCCGCCCGCTTCCTCAAAGACTCCACTGCTCTGCCGGGATCCCTGTGGCCGGGCACGCTGCTGTTGCTGGCCATCACTGGGGGGTTGGGCTGGGCCGGGCTCCTGGCTTGGCAGCCTTTGCTGCTTTGGACGCTGGGATCTGCCCTGGGAGCCCTGGCCGTGGGCTATTGGATCTACCGCCAGTTGGGAGGGCACACGGGGGACACCTACGGAGCTACGGTGGAATGGTCAGAAGCGATAGCCTTGTTGTGGGGATCCCTGCTCGAGCCATCATGAACCTTCTGGCCGCCCTGAAAACCTCCTTCCAGATCACCCTCGCTCCCCTATCCATCGACCGTGTCCACCAAGAGGCATCCCATCCGGGCAATGGGGCAGTGGTGGTGATGAGCGGCTCTGTTCGCGATAACAACCTCAAGCACAACGCCCCCATCTGGGAAAAAGAACACTGGAGGGATGGCAGCAGCGCCTGGGTGAGCATGGGCGCTTGCCAACTCTCTGCGAGAGGATGTTAAGCCCCTCTACAGCAGGCCCACGTGCTCGGCCAAGCCCAACTGCTGACGGGCCGTTTGGCAGTCTTGCTGAATTTGCTGCACCAAATCCGCCACTGCCGGAAACCTCCGCTCTGGGCGAATAAAGCCCTGCAGCGCCACTTGCACCTCTTGCCCGTAGAGATCCCCTGTCCAATCCAGCAGATGTACCTCGACGGTGTGCTGTAGCCCGGCAAACGTGGGGCGGTGACCGATGTTCATCACCCCAGGCAGGGCTGCCGCCGCCGCAGGCACATCCACCCAAACGCTGTACACCCCATCGCGGGGCAAAAACTTCTCCGGGGGCAGGCGCAGATTGGCGGTGGGAAAGCCCAGTTGTCGGCCCCGCTGATCCCCTCGCACCACCTCTCCCATCAGCCGATAGGGGCGACCCAAGAGCGCTGCGGCGGTGGACACCTCCCCGGTCGCCAAGGCAGCGCGAATGCGGGAGCTGCTCACCCGTTCCCCGTTCAGTTGTGCCTCTGGGATCACCTCCACCGGAATGCAGCGCTCGGATCCCCAGGCTTGGAGGGTTTGGGCGTTGCCGGCACGACGGTGGCCAAAGCAGAAATCCCAGCCGACGCTGAGATGGCGAGCGCGCAAGCCCTGTTCCAGTACTGTTTGGATAAACTCTTGGGGCGGCTGGCGGGCAAATGCAGGGGTGAAGGGGAGCAACACCACCTGCTCAAAACCCATCTGCGCCAACAGAGCCAGCTTTTCGGCAGGGGGAGTGAGCAACAGTTGCCGGCGCCCTGTCAGCACTTCTTGGGGATGGGGATGAAAGGTGAGGACGGTGCGCACCCCCTGGAGAGAGTCTCGAATCGGCTGCAGCACCTTCTGATGGCCCAGATGCAGGCCATCGAAGTTGCCGATGGCCACAGCGGTGGGTCGCAAGGTTTGAGCCAAATCAGAAGTTACATGCACAGTTTGGGATCCCGAACAACAGCCAACCCCCTCTACTCCAATGGCCAAAGCAGGGCCACCAGCCCGCTTAAGCCCACCACACCCCACAGGCTGCGTCGCAGGCGCTGCAACACAGGGTCGATCTGATAGCTGACGATCAGCCGATGCTGAGCCAGTTCCTCTTCCGATTTGGCATACATCGCCCCATCGTACCAGCCACTTTCTTCATAGGGGATCCGGGCCTGCAGCAAGCGCCGCCGCACATAGGCCCATCCCAAATAAAGATGGAGCAACACCAGGCCGAGCAAAGCATTGGCCCCCAGCACAGACCCAGAGACGAAGTGGCCCCAGTCCCCGGCAAAGCTGCTCCAAACCAGCGGGGAAACCGCCAGCACGACCGCTCCCCAAACAGCGCCGATTCGCCGGAGATAAGGAATCCACCCCAAAGCGGGCCAGGAGAAAGGAAAAGACTCCCTTAGCTCGGCATACTGCCGCAGCGGCTGTTGCTCAGCAGGAATGGGATGGGCAGGATCCAGCATACACCTTAATGTATCTACACAAAATGATATCGGTCGGGTCAGCTCCCCGCCAAGCCCATTCTCAGAGCCCGCCCCGATAACCGAAGGCGAGCGGGGTATCGTATTGAGTAGTGTGGTCGCGTCTACAATCCCTCTTGCCATGAGCTTCACGAGCGAATCTGCCGCCGCACCCTATGTCGTCCTGAGAGAGCCGGACGGCAGCCAGAGGAAGTACATTCTCTCCGGAGCGACCGCTTGGACGCTGGGCCGCGATGAAGACAACGCCATCGTCCTAACCGATCCCAGCGTTTCGCGCCAACATGCCCTGCTGCAATACCTCGACCACAACAGCATCTATCTCATCGATCTGGGCAGCCGCAACGGCTCCTTCGTCAACAATCGCCGCGTCAGCATTCCCACCCTGCTGCAAGATGGAGATCACCTCACCCTTGGACAATCCCAGCTCGAGTTTCACAGCGGATCCCTGGCCAGCTCAGAACCCAGTTCTGCGGCCAAACCGTCGGACACTCTGGTTCTGCAAACCCGCTGGCTGATCTCGGTGGCTGTGGTGGATGTGCGCGGTTACGGACAACTGACCCAACAACTGGACGAGCGCCTGCTGTCGCAGGTGATGGGCGATTGGTTCCGGCGGGGCGGAGATATCATTCAGCAGTACGGCGGCACGGTCGATAAATACATTGGCGATGCGATCATGGCCGTTTGGTTCCACGCGCCCCAAGCCAACCCAGCTCCCCTGGAAACCGCAGCGCCGGGAATGGATCTCGACGTCAAGTCGGTTTTGCAGGCCATGACGAAGCTGTTTCAAATGACCGAGCACCTGAACGGCGAGTTTCCCCTGCCTTCTCCCATCCGGCTGGGGGCAGGTGTCAACACCGGCTCGGCGATCGTGCGCCAGGTGGGCAACAACACTCGCCAGGAGTACACGGCCTTGGGAGATACAGTGAATTTGGCCTTTCGCATCGAGAGTGCCACCCGCACCCTCAACACCGACTTGGCCATCAGCCACGACACCTATATCTGCTTGGCCAAACAACTGGGGCAGGCAGCCACCTGCTTCTCGCAGCAGGCCGTAGAGCTGAAGGGGTATGCCCACCCTCATCAGGTGTACTACTGCGATGTGGGGTCTTTGCAAGCCGTTCTCGGCACCTAGACCCCGCCTCCCGATACCCGTGGGATCCCGCCGTTCCTCCAGAACCTTCTGCTGCTCCTTTACAGGTGGTCACTTTTCGGTCACCTTGGAGTTTCGCCGTCCGGTGAACGGGATCCCGCGCTTGGGTCGCCAAAGCCAGATGTGGTGTAGGTTCCCCGATATCGGCGGAAGATTGTCTCTGCCGGCGGTAACTTGCTCAGGGGGAAAGGCGGCGCAGAAGCTGGGGATCCACCTCGCCCACATAGGTATTCAACCCGATAGCCGTGGCGATCAAAGCCCCATCCACCTCCACCCGCCGGTATTGGGCGATGGCCTCTGCCAGGGGCACATCCACCACCCGCCGGTTTTGCCAGGCCACCATGCGGTCGTACTTGCCCTGGGCGATCAGGTCCACAGCCGCCACCCCAAAGGCTGCTCCCAGCAGGCGATCCAGCGGCGAAGGGGTGCCTCCCCGCTGCAGATGGCCCAAAACCATCACCCGCGTCTCGATGCCGGTGCGCAGGGCGATCTCGTTGCCAATATAATGGCCAATGCCACCGTAGAGAGACTGCCCCAGGCTGTTGGTGTAGGTTATGGGCTCGCCTGACTCGGTGGGAACGGCCTCCGCCACCACCACAATGCTGAAATTGTTGCCCCGCTCTTTGCGGTCGAGGATCCTTTTGCAGACATTCTCCAGCTTGTAGGGGATCTCCGGGATCAAGATCACATGCGCCCCCCCGGCAATGCCGGCGCTGATGGCAATGTGACCGGCATCCCGCCCCATCACCTCCATGACCATAACCCGGCTGTGGCTGATGGCCGTGTAGGTGAGCTGATCCAGGGCCTCCACAGCCACGCTCAGAGCCGTATTGAACCCCACCGAATACTCGGTGGCGCCAACATCGTTGTCGATGGTCTTAGGGATCCCGACGAAGTTCCAATCCCCCTGCAGAGCCAATTGCCGGAGAATGGCCAGGCTGCCATCCCCGCCCACCCCGATCAAAGCATCCAAGCCCAGCCGGTGGTAGCCGGTGATCACCTCTGCCGAGCGATCCACCAAGCTGCCATCGGGCATGGGATAGGCGAAGGGGTTGCCCCTGTTCACCGTACCCAGGATGGTGCCGCCGTAGCGCAAAATGCCGGAAACCCGCTTGACATCCAGCAGCTCCGCCTCCACCGGTCGGGCCATCAGTCCTGCCGTCGCATCTTTGATGCCGTAAACATCCATGTCGTAGTCGCGGGCCCGCCGCACCACCGCTCGAATCACAGCGTTGAGACCGCCGCAATCGCCGCCGCTGGTGAGGATCCCGATTCGCTTACGTTTGGGCATAGGTCTCTGGCTGAAAAAGGGCGAACATCCTAAACATCGATTGCAGAGAAAAAGGAGAGGTTGAGGGATCCCTACAACCCAGCAAGATCAGGTTAGCCTGCCTTGCCGGCGCAGTTTGTCTTGGGCGATAAGCCCAGACGTTAAGTATCCTTCACAAAAACAATTAAGAAACATTGCCGCACAAACCCGCAATTTGGGCAAGCTGCGATATCTCCGAGGATAGATCTTTCCGAAAAAACTTGGGGCAACGATCGACTCAAAAAATGAAATCATTTGTTAAGCAGGGATGATCAAAACCCACTCAACCCGATGATAAAGATGAGCATAGAGATAGGGTCTCAAGTCTCGTTTGGGAGAAGTATTATGACTCAAACCATTGCTCAGTGTGCTCTGCAAGGGGCCGCGGAGTTGCTCAGCCGCTACCAGCGGGGAGAGCGCCATTTTCCCCAATCCTGCTTAGAGTACGCTTTTTTGAGGGGGGCAGATCTGCGGCACGCCGATCTCCAGGGATCCGATTTGCATGGGGCCAACCTGCGCTATGCCAACCTGCGCGGCAGCAATCTGGCCAATGCCGATCTGCGCTGTGCCGATCTGCGCTATGCCGACCTGGAGGGAGCCCGTTTGGAAGGAGCCAACTTGAGTGGCTCCCAGTACAACCACAGCACCTGCTTTCCGGCAGGGTTTGACCCGGCGGCGGCAGGGATGCAACTGCTTGAATTTTAGTTGGCAATTCGGCTGCCCAAGCCTCAGGGCAGGGGAAAGCGCTCCCGCAGATCTTGAACCACCGGCGCCGGCACGAGATGGTCGATGGGGCCGCCCAGCTTGGCGACCTCCTTGACCAGGCTGCTGCTGACGAAGCTGTGTTCGCTGGCGGTGGCGAGGAAGAGGGTTTCCAGTTCGGGGGCCAGCAGCTTGTTGGTGTGGGCCATTTGCAGCTCCACATCGAAGTCCGACAGGACGCGCAAGCCACGCACAACGACTTTTGCCCCCCGTTGACGGGCATAGGCCACCGTCAAGCCGGAAAAGGTATCGACCTCAACGTTTTTCAGATGGGCAGTGGAAAGGCTAATCTGGGCCTGCCGCTGCTCGGGGCTGAAGAGGGGGGTTTTGTTGGGGTTTTTTAAGACGGCGACGATCACCTTGGAAAAAAGACGGCTGGCCCGCTCGATGATATCGAGATGCCCAAGGGTAATGGGATCGAAGCTACCGGGATAGAGAGCGATCATGGCCAAGCTGGAGTCGTGCTATTCTTCACCCTACCTGGTCGCGGGCCCAAGCCAAATAGGTGGCGCTCACTTGGCTGGCTGGGATGGCCAGAATCTCCGGCTCTTCATAGGGATGTAGCTCCCGCAGCCGTTGTTCGAGCCGAGGATAGGCGGTCGCGGGCAATTTGAACAGGAGGAGGAACTCAGCATCGGTCTGCAGGGATCCCTGCCAGCGATAGTAGGACGTAATTCCGGGCAAGATCTGGGCACAGGCCACGTGACGTTCGGCCACCAAGGTGTGGGCCAAGCGGTGGGCTTCGGCCTCGGATCCCACCGTGGTCATCACAACCAAGAGGCTATTGGGTGCATCTGTGTTGTCCATTCAGGTGCTCCTAGAGCAGGGATGTGCCTTTGGCAAAATAGGGCCGCTTCTGGTGCCAGCGCCAGGCTGTTTGAATGATCTCGGCCAAGTCGCTGTAGAGAGGTTTCCAGTTGAGATCCCGCAGGATGGCACCGGCATCGCCCACCAGGCAGGGGGGATCCCCCGGTCGGCGTGCTCCCATTTGCACCGGGATCTGTTGTCCGGTCACGGCTTCGGCGGCGGCGATGACCTCCCTGACGGAAAAGCCTTGGCCATTGCCCAGGTTATAGGCTGCTTGCACGGGCCGGCCAGAGGCCAGCGCCTCTGCTGCCAACACGTGGGCTTGAGCCAGGTCGGCGACATGGATGTAGTCTCGAATACAGGTGCCATCAGGGGTCTCGTAGTCATCTCCGAAAACGGTGATGTGGGGACGTTGGCCGGCGGCGGCATCCAGCACCAAAGGGATCAGGTGGGTTTCCGGGTCATGGGCTTCACCGATTTCGCCGTCGGGATCGGCGCCGGCGGCGTTAAAGTAGCGCAGGCTGATGGACTGGATCCCGTGGGCAGCCCGAAAATCCCGCAAGATCTGCTCCACCATCAGCTTGCTCTGGCCGTAGGGGTTGATGGGACGTTGCGGATGACTTTCAGGGATGGGGAGCCGCTCTGGCACCCCGTAAGTGGCGCAGGTGCTGGAGAACACAATGTACGGGATCCCGTGATCTCGCATGGCCTCCAACAAACTCAGGGATCCGGCCACATTGTTGCGGTAGTACTTGCCGGGATCCTTGACCGACTCACCCACATAGGCATAGGCGGCAAAGTGGATCACCCCTTCCGGTCGATAGCGTCGGATCACCTGATCCAGTCGCTCGCGGTCGGCAATGTCGCCGATTTCCAACGGCCCCCAGCGAACCGCCCAGGGGTGCCCGTAAATCAAGTTGTCGTAAGCAATGGGGAGATGGCCAGCAGCCGCCAGAGCTTTGCAGGTGTGGCTGCCGATGTATCCTGCCCCGCCCGTAACCAAAAGCCGCATAGGCAGACGTCAGAGCAAAAGGTTGTTAAAGGTTGCCGAGGGGATCCCTATCAAGCGCCAAAAGCCTCCTTAGCGGCGTACATCACCTCCACGCTGATCTCAGCCAAGCCCCGCTCGCGGGCAAATTTTTCGGTGTTGCGCTTCACCTTGCCCCGCACAAAGCCGGGCACCTTGTTCAGCTCCGCCTGGGCCTCCCGCGTCCAGATGAGATCGGAATCGGCGCTCAGGCTCTTGTGGATCACTTCTTTGGTGTCGTGGCCGCCGAAGACCTCCAGCAGATGATCCTCCATGCCCAGCGTAAAGGAGTTGTAGATTAAGTCCACAACTTGGTTGGCGCCCTCGTAGCCCAAAAAGGGCTTGTAGCCGATGGGAAAATCCTGCACGTGGATGGGCGCGGAGATCACCCCACAGGGGATCCGCAGCCGTTTGCCCACATGCCGCTCCATCTGGGTGCCGAAGATAGCAGCAGGCTCCGCCTGGGCAATGGCATCGGCCACACGGGTGTGATCCTCCGTCAGCAGAACCTGATCGCAATACCCGCCCACCTCCGCCTGAAACCACTCGCCATCGTAGGTGCAATAGCTGCCCGCCCAGACCACGTGGATCCCCATCTCGCGGGCCAGGATCTTGGTGATCGCTGCCGCATGGGTGCAATCCCCAAAAACCACTGCCTTTTTGCCGGTCAGGTTTTGGCAATCGATGGAGCGGGAGAACCAGGCCGCCTGGGAAACATGTAGGGTCTGCTCCTGGATGTAGGGCTCGTAGTCCGCCCGGATCCCTTGCTCGTTGAGAACCTGCTGGATTTGGCGGATGAAGCGGGCTGTTTCCACCACTCCCATGGGGGTGATCTCCACGTAGGGCGTGCCAAACTGCTCCTGCAAGTAGCGAGCTGTCATCGGCCCCAGTTCGCGGTAGGGCACCACGTTGAACCAGGCCCGCCCCAGATGCTTGAGATCGTGGACGCTGGCCCCCTGCGGGATCACCAAGTTAAGGTCGATACCCAGATCCCGCAGCAGCTTTTTCAACTCCCGCAGATCGTGGGCGTGGTGAAAGCCCAGGCTGGAGATGCCGAGGATGTTGCAGGAAGGACGTTCCGTCTTCTGGGCTAAGCCGTCCAATTCGCCGCTTTTGCGGGCTTTGTTGATGTAGAACTCCACAATCTGCTGCAGGGTGCGATCGGCGGCCTGCAACTCGTTGACCCGGTAGTGGTTGACATCGGCCAGCAGCACGTCGCAGCGGCTGGCCAACTGCGCCTGCCGCACAAAGTGATGCAGATCCTCCTGCAAAATGCTGGAGGTGCAGGTGGGGGTGACGACAATCAAATCCGGCTGCTCCTCGCCATCTTTACGGACGATGTTGCGAATCACCTTCTCGTCCGATCCCCGCGCCAACACCTGCCGGTCAACGACGCTGGTGGTTACCGGGGTAAAGTCCCGCTCCCGCTCCAACATGGAACGCATCACGTTGAAATAGTCGTCCCCCAGGGGAGCATGCATGATGCTGTGGACATTTTTGAAGGAACTGGCCACCCGCAGCGTGCCGATGTGGGCGGGGCCAGCATACATCCAATAGGCCAATTTCATAAGCAGCCTCTGAAGAAAGACCGAGGTAACAAAAAGGAGATCCCCATCCCCTGCCCGCTTCTCACTCGCTGGGAACCTCTCCTGGAATTGTAGAGTGCCCAGCAGCCGGGATCCCTTGCTCGTTATCTCCTGTAACTCTCGACAACAACATGTTGAGAAAATATTGATCATAAAGAAAAACAATGCTTCAAGGTAACTTTTGGTGCGGGGATCCCTCTACCATAGGCCCAAGCTCTGTTCCATCCTGGAAATAGGGACAACAGCCTTGAGCTGGATCCCCAAGCCCTGGCAGCTCGCCAGCCAAGGCGGTCAATTCTGTAGTTTTTGTTGCAGGTTAACTTTTGAATACAAAATGTGTACCTCTACAAACTTGAGCAGAGATTTTGTGTTACCCAGGCAAGTTTCTGGCCGCCGAAGGCAGACTGAGTCTGGAGAGAAACGCCTTCCTGTTTCCCTAGATACAAACCCGGGCAGGAGAGCATGACTGCTGCAGAGAGCGAACACCCTTGAGGTGTTGAGGTGAAAGCTTATGGGCTCTACCACGATTTCTTGGCAACGTGCGCGCAAAGCTTCAGAGGAGCAAACGGATTCCATGACTTCCACGTACTTCAAGCCTGCGGCTCACCTGCGCGACTGGCTGCAGGCGCCCTTGCAACCAATTCGAGCGGCAATTGACAGCATTGAAGTTGGGGATCCCCGGCTGGCCCACTTTTTGTGTCGGTGGATCCCGGCTCGCTGTCCTTTCGAGCGAGATGTGGTGCTGTGTGGCCACAAAATAATGCACATTCCACCGATGTGCAAGCTCAACCCCTTCTACGATCAGGTGGTAGGGCTGCGCTTCCGGGCTTTGTCGTTCTTGGCAGAACAGGGAGAAGACATCAGCCGCTATCTCTAGATTGGCTCTTGGTTTAGATGATACTTCACAGATATTCACGGGACATAGATTGCTTCTTTTTCTATCAATGGATGGAGTTCGGGGCGCAGAGCCTTGTCGGTGAAAAGGTCTAAGGAGCATCCAAGTTTATCTTCCAAGTAGAAGAGCAGACCCAAGTAATGCTTGGAGTCGGCTTTACCCATAAATTCAACTAGGATATCGATGTCGCTGCCGGCTTGATCCTCGCCACGAGCGGTTGAGCCAAAGAGGGCCAGTCGCCGCACGCCAAACTGCTCTTAAATCTCGGCAAATTGCTCGCCGAGCAATTGTAATACTTGTTGTTTCCTCATGGTTGGGCAGATTGGATCACTCACTTGTCAACTCTCTAAGGGGGAACGCAGGTTGGCCGCTTGTTTCGATCTTCCAGGCTCACACAGGTAGGTGTTTATTCTAGCTATCTTTAGGAGTCACGGAGTCCGGTTCAAGGGATCCCTGGCCGTCCAAAAGCCGTTGAAAAACTATGGCCACTTCAACCTAGGTTAAGACAGTCTCCAAGCGGTTCTCGCCACTACCCAAGCACTCGGCGCCGCTGCCCTCACCCCCGGCCCCTCTCCCACCCTCACCCCCGGCCCCTCTCCCAAAGGGAGAGGGGAGTTGGGGAGAGCGCTCTGCGCGCATTCGCGACAGTGTTGCGTAGCAATAACGATGTAACATAACAAACCGTAGTCTGGCTGGGGCGGATCCCGTCAAAAGCGAGTCTCGAACTCGATGGCAATGGCGTTGTTGCCCTCGAGGTCGGTGCTGGCGCGGGTGAGGGTTTGTTCGTTGAGGCGGTAGCGGGCGCTGTAGCGGGTGGGCTGAAAGGGATCCGTCAGGTTGCGCTGCACCGAGAGGGAAGTGGCGGGCCCCAGATCGCGGGCCACTTCCAGGGCCAGGCCCACCGAGGAACGTCTGGGGGCACGGGTATCGACCTGGGGGACGGGGCTGAGGCGAACCTCATCCAAGCCGAGGGTGTCCCGCAGCGTCTCCACCACATCGTTGAGTAGGGCTGTTCCCGCCAGTCCGGCCACCCCGGCTTCTGGATTCAGTTGGGCCAAAGCTGTTCCCCCCAACAGGGCGACAATCTCTTCTGGGGAGCGGCTGGGACTGCTAGAAAGCGTCAAAACCCCGTTGCGGGGATCCGCAGCCGCAAGCTGGCTGGCCCGTCCGTTGACAGTGGCCAAGATCTCGATGCTCTGCTGGGATCCCGGTAGGGTGCGGTTGGTCTCAAAAGGAGAGAGCTCCTGGGGAAAGCGATACACCTCGAAGGCTTGGGTCACCAGGCGCAGGTTTAAAAAAGGATCGAAGGGGTTGTCTAGGTCAAAGGTGGCGGTGTTGGGGCGGGAGCGATCCAGGCGAAAGTTGGCAATGGGCAGGCTGACGCGGCCTCGCTCCAGGGCAATGGTGCCCGCCGGACGTAGATCTTGGGGAGTGCCAAACAGGCGCAAGCTGCCGCTGGCGTTGAACTCAAATAGGTTGGGGCGCTGCACGCGGATCCCAGGTCCCAAGACCAGCTCTAGACCGTTCAGCCGCGGCTGCCAAAAGGGATCTACCTGAGTCGCGTCTGTAGGAGCTGCCGCTTGGCGCGGGCTGACATCGACGATTCCATCGGAGATCTCTAGGTGTCCCTCCATCAGAGGCCGCAGCAGCAGGCCGCCCACCGTCACCTCTCCTTCCAGGCGGCCTGTGTAGAGGTTGGGCAGGTTGAGCTGGATCCCTTGCAGTTGCAGCGTTAAGGGTGGCGCGGTCTCGTCCCTCTGCAGGGCGCCGCGGGAGTTGACGGGCAAAAAGCCGTTGGCCAACAGGGATCCGCCCCCCAACTGGCCCCGCAGCTCCCGCACCTCCAATTGGTTGAGGTTAAAGACAATTTGGCCGGTCAGGTCGGTGATGGGCTCCGGCAGGGCGGCCAGTTTGAGGATCCCGGAGCCGAGGCTGAGGTTCCCCTGCAGGCTGGGCTCTCGCAAGGTGCCGCGGATGGCCAGCTCCAGTTGGCTTTGGCCGCCCTCCCAGCGCACCTGGTCGGTGAAGAGGTTGACCAAGCGCAGGCCGCCATTCTCGGCTTGCAGGCTGAGGTCGATCTGATCCGAGGCGGCCCGCACCTTCGCAAAGGGCAGGGTGTAGGGCACCAGGCCAGAGAGGCGGATCGGCTCGTCGCCGTTGGCCAGCAGGGCGCCTTCCAAGCGCAGTTGTCCCTGGTGGTAGTCAAATTGTCCCCCCACCTCCTGCAGCGGCACCTGGTTGATCTGGGCGTTCATCACCGTCAGGGAACCGCGGGCAAGGGGATCCCGCAGGTTGCCTGCCAGCTCCACATCCAGGTTGAGATCCCCTTGGAGTTCCAGCCCATCCGGCAGGAAGCGATCCAGCAAAGCCAGAGGAAACCCTTGAATTTGCAGGGATCCCGACTGTTCCTCCAGGCCCAACTTGCCGGTGAAAAGGGCTTGGCGTTCCCCACTGCGCAACAGCAGCGGCTGCAACACCACCGCCCCCTCGACCAGGCTGCCGCTGGCGGTGAGGCTTTCAACACCAAACTCCTCCGCTTGCCAATTCTGGCCCTCCAGGTGAAAGCTGACGCTGGGCCGGTTGAGGTTGCCGACGAGGCTGACGCTAGCCTGAAATTCCCCCCGCAAGCTGGTGGGCGGCGGGATGCGGGGATCCATTCGGCTGGCCAGGGCCTCCAGGTGGGCAGCCAGGATCTGGGCGTAGTATTCTAGCTGCTCCCAGAGGGGATGGTTGGGCAGACCAACCGGATCCGTCCGCAGCACCGCGGCAGGGCCCAAAGGTGGCAGCCGAAAACCGCGGCTGGTGATATCGCTCCACTTCCGCCACTTGAAAGTAGAAATGATATCTTCCAGGCGACCCCGGCGGGTGCTGATCTGCAGGTCGATTTGGGGAACGGGAGCCGCCGAGGTGGGATCCAGAGAGGTCGCCGGCAGCTCCAAAGTACCGCTGGCGGTGTAGAGGCTCTGGAACAGCTCCAGTTGGGCTTGGGCAAGGGTCAGACGAGCGGGGCGAGAGTCGTCTCCAGGGTGGTAAGCGAAATCCACTGCAAGGCCCTGCGCCTCGAGATTGCCCAGTCGCAGCCCCTCGACCGCAGCTTGACCTTGAGCAGCGCCACTGGCCAGGTCAAGCGCCACCTCCCCATCGAGGGTTCCCTGCAAGCCGGCCCATGCCCCAGCAGCCACCCCCCCCAGCCAAGCTAGCGGCAAGCGGTTCGCCACCACCTGCAGCTCATCTTGCTGTCGTTGGCCGCGCACTTCCGCCTCGCCCCGCCGCAGCTCGAACTGCAAGGGCCGAAACTGGGGATCCAACTGCAGCGCCAGCCGCTCCCGCGTCCCCGCTAGCTCCACCGTCGTCCCCTGGCTAGACCAGCTAAAGGGCCCAGCCAAGTCGGCAAAGGCTACCTCCCCCACCTGCAAGCCGCGCAACTGGGCCTCCCCCGTCACCTGTAACTCCTCCAGGGAGCCGCGGAGCTGCCCGGATCCCTGCAGCACTCCTGCCACCCTCGGCGGCAGGCCGGGTACTTCTGCCAGGGGGATCCCGTCGGCGGCAAAGTTCAGATCCAGGGATCCCACCTGCAGCGTCTGCGGGTCTACGGGGATCCGTCCCTCTACCCTGGCCAAGCGGGTGGTGCCGGCCAAGATCTCTGCCTGCTGGATACGCAGGTCAGATCCTTCCCAAGCTAGCTGGCCGCGGATGCCGTCAACCCATGGCCATCCCCTCTCTCCCAAAGGCTGGGACAGGGCTAGCGACCCTTGCGCTCGCAACGCCGCCAGGAAACCCACCTCCGCCGCCTCCGCCGTGTTCATCTGCGCCATCAGCTCCCCGGAGAGGGATCCCGGCCACTGGGGGTTAAAAAAGGCCAGCGGCAGATCCTGGGGAGCCAGCCGCGCCTGGAGTTGCCCTGCCGCCCACCTTCCCGCCACCTGGGCCCGGCCCCCGCCCAGCTCCAACACGGCCTGCGGCACCTCCACCGCCCAGCCCCCCGCCTCGGGCAAGATCTGAAGCTGTCCTCTGCCGGCAATCTCTCCCCCTTGGGTTTCCCAGGTGGCCTCCACCTGGGGCCGGGATCCCGTCAGCGCCACCTGTACCTGAGCACTTACCGGCCCCGCCCAGGGCAGCTCGCCCCGCCGCGGCAGGTTGAGGTCGTAGAGGGCCAGCACCTGCTCCACGTCGGCCCCGCTGACCTGCAAATTGAACTGGCCCGCCAAGCCGGCAGCCCATTGCAGTTGTCCGGATCCCTGGATGCGTCCGCCGGCGGCCTTCAGGTCAATTTCCTCAAAGGCCAAGGTCTGGTCGGCCCAGCGGAAGCCAAAAGCATATTCCGGCACCGCCAGGCGATCCACCTGCCCCGGCGAGATCCCTTGCAACTGCCCTTGGATCTGCGGCCCCTTGAGCGGCCCAGTAACCGCCAGGGATCCCGCCACCACCCCTGCCGCCGCCACCGGCAGCTCAAAGTTGAAAGTCTCCTGGATTTGCTGCCAACTGGCTGGAGCCATGACAGCTTGCAGATTGAACCCCTCGTTGTCGCCGAAGGCAATGGAGCCGTTGAGATCCCCGAAAGAGAGCTGGCCAAAGCGACCGCTCACCCCCTGCAGATCCAGCTCCTCTAGGGTAAAGCGAACAGAGCCCTTCACCTCTTCAAAAGGATGCGGCAACCTCTCCAACCCCAGCCGCGCCTGCTGAACCTGGGCTTGCCCCGTCAACTCCCAAGGGCGTTCTCCGCCCCAGAGGACTTGCAGATCCAGACTGGTCTCCCCTTCCACCTCGGTCAAGGGCGCCGCCGGCAAGACGCTGGGCAGCAGCTCCAAAGGCAGACGCTGGGCGGCCAGCGTCACCGCGCCAGAAGCCTGGGCGAAATCCGCCACCCCCCTAAGCTGCAAGGGATACCCTCCTTCCCTCTGCAGAGGACGCAGCCGCGCCGAGAGCTGGAAACTGGCCCGATTCCCTCCCCCCGGCGGAGCACTCAGCCACACCTGCACCTGGCCCTGCAGATGGTCAAACTGGCGCCGCTCCCCCACCAAAGGGATGGCCGTCAGGGATCCCTCCTGCAAACGGACGTTCAGCCCCTGCAAGGGCAGGGATCCCTCCCCTTCTGGAAGTTGAAACTGCACATCTGCCCAGCCGCGATCCAGCGTTTCCATCAGCAGCAACTGGGGCCGGTTCAGGGTAATGTTGAGCACCCACTCGCCTGTTTGTAGCCAGGTCCAAAAGTCGGGGCTGAGGTCGATAGAGCCGATGCTGGCCAAATGTTCGATGTGGCTTTCTCCCAGCCTCACCTGCCAAGGGGCCACAAACCTTACCTCCCCCAATTCCACCCGCCGGCGCATCGCCTGCGAGAGGGTTTCTTCTACCTGGGGCAGCACCTGATTTTGAAGATACGCCCCGATTCCCCAGGCGGCGCCCAAGGCAGCAGCCGTCAAGCCCAAACCCAGCCCCGCCCCCACCCCAATCCAGGTCTTGGAGGAGAGGGGAAATCGTTGCTCTTTCTCGCGCTGATCTTCGCCCAACACCCACCCTCAGGGATCCGAACCACCCCAGTTGAGAAGCCCTGTTTGGCCCGCAGGCCGGCCTCCTCTGAAATAGGGGAAGCTGCCCCCATCCTACCCAAGGACTCCCGGCCTGCCACGAGGGGACAGAGAGAAGGGATCCCTGCCCCCAGCCGCAATCCCCTGCCCGCGGAAAAATACCGTCTCGCCCGCAGGGATGCTAAGCTATCTCCACGCCCGAGATCGGGCCTCCATCTTCTGTCGAGATAGACAAAAGGAGAAAAGCCATTCCGGAACCTCTGTCTCTGACGGTCAGCTTGCGCGGCAGCCACGAAGCGCTGCAAAACTGCCAGGTCTTTTACCTGACGGGCCTTCTGGATGCCTTTTCTGAGCCGGTCTTTGTTAAGGTGGTCACCAAATACTTAGAAGAGGGATCCCCCAACCTTATCCTGGATTTGACGGGGATCGACTTCATCGATAGCTCTGGCGTCGGTGCCCTGGTGCAATTGGCCAAGCTGGCACAGGGCCGTGGAGGTATCTTTCAGGTGGTGAGCAACCCCCGCGTCACCCAAACCGTGAAACTGGTGCGGCTAGAAAAGTTTTTGTCCTTGCGCAACTCTCTGCAGGAAGCCTTGGATCGCCTGAGGGAGGAAGGCGCGGGCAATCCAGAAACCGCCTGATACATGGGCCTGGGAACTTTTTGGGGGATCAGTGCTGGAGCCGGGGATCCCGAGTGGCTGACCCTCAAAGCAGCCCGCATCCTCGGCGCCGTCCGCTGGGTGGCCTGCCCTCAGAACGCCATCGGCCAGCCGGGTTTAGCCTATCAAATCGTGCGCCCCTGGCTGCGACCGGAACAAACCCTATTGCCGTTGCATCTGCCCTTTGTTACCCAAGTTGAGCTTCTGCAGGCGGCCTGGCAAGCGGCTGCCGAGCAACTGGCCCCGCTTCTAGAACGGGGTGAGGATGTGGCCTTTGTGTGTGAAGGGGATGTGGGCCTCTACAGCACCTTTGCCTACCTGGCCCAGGCCCTGCAGCAGCGGATCCCTGACTTGCCCATCCAGGCCGTACCGGGGGTGTGCTCTCCCCTGGCTGCCGCCGCCGCCCTCGGATCCCCTTTGGCGCTCGGCTCCGAGAAATTGGCGATTTTGCCTGCTCTCTTTGCCCTGGCGGAGCTGGAGGCGGCCTGCGCCTGGGCGGACGTGGTCGTGCTGATGAAAGTGGCCCCCGTCTATCCTCAGGTTTGGCAGTGGCTGGCGGCAAGAGGCTGGCTGCAGCAGGCCAGCTTGGTGGTTTGGGCCGGTTGGCCGCAGCAAGTTCTCTTCCCCACCCTGGAAGGATTGGCCGACTATCGCCCCCCCTACTTTTCCCTGCTGATCCTGCGTTGTGAACCTCGGAATTAGTTTAACTTTTCTTTTATAACTTAAGGCCCGGATAGAGCCGGCTTGTTTCCCTAGAAGAAGGGGAGAGATTGGGCTGGTCAGAGGCCAAGCAGCCCCAATCCAGAAGGCAGGGATCCCTCTATTGAGCTACATCAAAAAGAGATGAAAAGACCAAGTTAAAGGAATGATCCAGCCCGTTAAGAATGGTTGCTGCCCTTGGAAGCGAGATCGATTACAGGTTAGATTATGGGTGTGGTGATTCAGGCGAGGAGGATAATATCTCATCCCCATCAAACGCGAGACACCGCTTCTCGATTCAATCAAATCCAAAAGGCTCCGTCAGTCAACAGTTTGATCTCAACTTCCGATCCGTTGCTGCGGCAGGCTTTTCTGAGAAGTGGATGTCTCGCCAAGCAGAGCACCTGGTACCTACGACAGGTTTTCCTCGAAGTAGAACATGGGAGTTAAAGCAGATAGCTGTTGGGTTTGCTGTAGAGGCCACGAGGGAAGCAGGGAAGTACTCTTCCGGAAGCAAGTTTCTCAAGTGGTTTTGCCAGATCGAGAAGCTCAGCCGGCTATTTTGAGTCTCCACGCATGAGCGAGTGCAAGTAGGAAAATCGGTGATCGGGTTCAGGTGCTCTCAACCTGCAGGCTCTGGCAAGGTGAAGCCAATGCTCAGTGGGACAAGGGCTGCGGGCTTTAGCAATTCTTCGAGGTTCTCTCAGTTCATAGTTCCACTCTCGCTTTCAGGAGGTTGCTATGTTTGCTTTTCTGTCAAAGATTGCTAGAGCAGTTATCCGCATATTTGCTCCTGACAAATCCGATCTGGTGGAAGTGGGTTACCAGCCCATTACGGATGATGTCTATCGCATCAATGGCTCAGCCTGCCACGCTAGCGATCTGGAGATCTGATCGTAAGCCTCAGATTTGATTTGGGTTTTGGAGCACCCACGGGCATTGGCTCAAAAATCTTCGTTTCCAGAGTGTTGTTTGCTAACCAATTTGTTGAATCCATTTTTTGGAGTGCTCGGATCGGTTACGTGTTAGGACAGGACAACTGAATAAGCCTGGGTCAATTTGCGCTGCAGTTGGTCTGCGGCGGGAGAGGGTGGTTCTCCTCTCTGGGGTCAAGTTCTACCAGTTCAGTGGCGGCTCTGTTTAGAGGGCCGCCGCTTGTTATGGTTTGCAAGTTGTCTGGCAAAATAATAGGGATGCCCACGGTTGATGCGTGTTGCCTTCCCTTGTGGTTTATCCGGCTACGTCGGGTGATCTGGATTCCTTAGCCGAGGTTCTCGCGCAGGCTTTTCACCCCCCACTGGGTCTGCAGCGCTGGATCTACCCGATTCGCAAGCTAGGGATCCGCGAAGATTTGCGCCTCAAGCTGGCGGCCAGGGATCCCTGCTATTGCTGCCTGGCGGCGGCGGTGGGGGCCAAGGTGGTGGGAACTGCCGAGATCTCTCTGCGGCGCATGGCCCATGGCAAGTATCCCTATCTTTCCAACTTGGCGGTGCTGCCCGCTTGGCGGCGGCGCGGGATCGCCCGGCAGCTTTTGCTGAGCGCCGAAGGGGTGGTGCAGGGCTGGGGCTATCGCCAGTTGCATCTGCACGTGGTGGCGGACAATCTGCCCGCTCGACAACTCTATGCCCAACTGCGCTACACTCCCGTCCAGCGCACCTCTCAACTTTGGCAGTGGTTGGGGATCCCGCCCCAGCTTTTGCTCTGCAAGTGGCTGACGTAAAGTTATGTAAACTGGAAGGGGGGAGCTAGAGAGGTGTTGCCGTGATTGTCAAAAAAGTGGTGGGTAGGATTGGGCGCTGGCTGGGCCTGGCAGGGTTGTTTGCGGCTTTGCTGGTGAGCGTTGTGGGTGTTCAGTCTGCCCTGGCCCAGTGGGGCACCACTCCCCTGCCGGAGATCGGGGCGCCGGCCCCAGAGTTTGAGCTGCCGGATCAGTTGGGCCAGGTGCGGCGGCTGGCGGATTTTCGCGGCGAGTGGGTGGTGCTCTACTTCTATCCCCGCGACTTCACTTCCGGCTGCACGATCGAGGCCCGCCGCTTTCAGCAGGATCTGCCCAAGTTTCGGGCTCTGGGGGCGCAGATTGTGGGCGTAAGCGCCGACTCGGTGGACTCCCACCGGCGGTTTTGCACGGCAGAGGGGCTGCAATTTCCTTTGCTTTCCGATCCTGAGGGCACCGTTAGCCGCGCCTACGGCTCCTGGATGGGGGAGATGGCTCTGCGCAACACTTTTTTGATCGATCCTGACGGGATCCTGCGGGCCATCGACCCAATTGTCAATCCCTCTCGGCACAGCGCCGAGGTCTTGGCCCAGTTGCAAGAGCTGGCCCGGGCCGGCTAGTCCTGCGGGCCAAAGGTCTGCTCGAACTCTTGCAGCAGCTCGTCGATCTCCTCGAGGGCCTGGTTGACATCGATGCGCAAGCTGCCCAGGTCTGGCTTTTCCAAAAGCTTGACCAAAGCTGGCCGGCGCTCGCGAATGCGCTTGATGCGCTCTTTTAAGGCGGCAATTTCGGCTGCGTCCATGGCTACAGAGATTGTTTCAACTCCTCCAGCCTATCGCTTTCCCACCCGGATCGTCGCTCACCGCGGGGATCACAGCCACGTTGAGGAAAATACCCTGGCCGCTTTTACGGCGGCCATCGAAGGCGGGGCCGACGGGATCGAGCTGGATGTGCGCCGCAGCGGCGACGGGATCCCGCTGGTTTTTCACGATGCCGAGCTGGAGGGCCAGCCGTTGGCGGCGCTCACGTGGGCTGAGATCCGCGCCCGCAAGCCCTCGATTCCCAGCTTGGAAGAAGCGCTGCTCCACGTCAGGGGCAGGATTGCCCTCGATATCGAGCTGAAAGAGGCGGGCTATGAAGAACAGATCCTCGCCCTTATCGGCAAGCTCTTGACCCCTGCAGAGTGTGTGATCACTTCCTTTTTGCCCCAGGTGGTGCAACGGGTGAAAACTCTTCTGGGACGCCCGCACCTTGAAGGGGCCGCCCCCCAGGTTGGCCTGTTGGTGGAAGCGCCGCCGAGGGAAGAGCAGGGATCCCTGTTGGCCTATTGCCGCGAGCTGGGGGCCGACTTTCTCGCTCCCCACTACGCTTGGCTGGACTTGCCGTTTTTGGCAGCGGCAGCCCGGGCCGGGATCCCGCTCTACGTCTGGACGGTGAACGATCCGGAGATCATGGCCTTCTGTTTGCGCCCGCCTGGGGAGGATCCCGTGGTTCAGGGGCTAATCACCGACCGCCCTCAGTTGGCGCTACAAATTCGCGCCCGGCTCTGGGCCGCCTCCTGAGGATCCCCTGCCCTAGACCATGGGCACAAATTGCACCGGGAAAGCGCCCTTTTGCACCACCCCTTCTGGGGTTTTGTGGAGGATCAGCAAGGATTGGGATCCCTGGCTTTCGCCCACCGGCACTACCAACCGGCCCCCCACCGCCAGTTGATCCAGGAGCAGCATCGGCAGGGTTGGGGGGGCTGCTGTGACCACGATGGCGTCGTAGGGAGCGTGTTCCGGCCAACCTTGATAGCCATCTCCCTGGCGCACCTCCACGTTGCGGTAGCCCAAGGCAGCAAGGGTTTGCTGGGCACGGGCGGCCAAGGGAGACAAACGCTCCAGACTATATACCTGTCGGGCCAGCTCGGCCAAAATAGCCGCCTGGTAGCCGGATCCGGTGCCGATCTCCAGCACCACCGACTCAGGGGTGAGGCGGGCCGCCTCGGTCATAAAGGCAACGATGTAAGGCTGAGAGATCGTCTGGCCGTAGCCAATGGGCAGCGGGCAATCCCTGTAGGCGCGATCCTGCAGCTCCGGAGGAACGAAAAGATGGCGCGGCACCTTGCGCATTGCTTCCAGCACCCGCGGATCGCGGATCCCCCGCTGCAAGATTTGCTCCCTCACCATCCGTTCCCGTTGGGCAGCAAAAGGACAAGCCTGCCTCTCCCCACCGCCAGCAGCAGGCTCAGGAGCCCCCAACTCGGCAGCCCGGATCCCTGGGTCGGCAGTCCTCCTAAAAAAAGATGAGAACAGTCTGACCATTGGCCTACACCCTCCCAAGATGATGGGCCGCGGGGATTTTGCTCGAATGCTGCGCCGCAATTGCACAAGATCGCGGATCCCTGAAGGCTTCCACCTCGATCCTGGCCCACTTTCCCAAGGACTTCCAGCTTTCATCAAGAGATTGTTGCCAAGCCTGCTGCCGCAAAGTCTCTCGACAACCCGGAAAGCTGAACCCCTAAGGGTTGGGGAGGGCCAAAATTGTAAAGTTTTGTGCGCGATCCGTCGGGACGAGCGATTGCTGGCCTTTCTTTGCCCGCTCTAGTCTTTAAGAGAAAACCAGAAGCTCTTGCCGGAATTGACACAAAAATGCGGCACAATACTCTTAAAACAGCAAATTTCCCGACTTGCGCTCATCCGCCAGAACAATGTTAATATCTGTGTCGGGAAGTCTCCGTACTCCCTCGCGAACGCACCTTGAAAACCTTATGGATTCAAGCTTTTCCGGGGGTAGGGTTGATCCCTACCTTTTCCCCGCAAGGGGACGGAAAC
>NZ_JANSJH010000005.1:0-39086 GCF_047462495.1 Synechococcus sp. H55.2
GTGTTGGAGTGGGTGTGGGTGTGGGTGTCGGGGTCGGCGTGGGTGTGGGTGTTGGAGTGGGTGTGGGCTGGGCGGCCCGCACCTGGAAAGACCACTGCTGGATGGCAGTGTTGCCGCTAGTATCGGCAATTTGGACGGCAATCAAGGTCGGTCGATCGGTGGGCAGCGGCTCGGCGGGGGTATAGGCGAAGCCGGTGCGGCTGAGCTGGGCTTGGGCAGTGACATCTACATTGTTCACCAGCAGGGTAAAGCTATTGAGGTCGATCCCCTGCTCATCTTGAAAGCGGGCGGAGATGGCGGGGCGCGGGTTGTCGGTCACCGCTCCGTTGGGCGGGGCCAGGTCGCTGATGGTGGGGAAGGTGGTGTCGGTCACCTGCCCAATGCTGATGGTTTTGTCCGGCAATTGCACCAGGGTCACCAGCCCATTTCGCTCCAGACGGGCGAACACCGGCGCTTCCGAGGCCCGGTCTTGGCTGCGGAAGGTGTAGCTGCCCTCGTATTGGCCAGGGCGGGTTTCCTGCAACGGCAGGTTGTAGGCGATACCGGGGATGGAAAAAGACCCCTGCGCCCCCGGGGATCCCAGCAAATACACCGTCAGGGTGTCCCCCGGTTTGACGGATCCCAGCTCCTCGCGGGCCAAGAAAGTTCTCACTTCCGGCGCGGCGGGCAGCGTTTCCACCAGCGGCTCCACAGGGATATCCGGCGTAGCCAGGGGCTCAGGGGTGGGGGTAACCTGGGCGAGGAGCTCGGTGCGGATCCCTGGCCCGGGGATGGCAGCCCCCACCGGCGGGTCTAGGCTGGGCACCCGGCCCACCTTGGCCAGCGCTTGGTAGGTAAGAGCCGCCACTTCCCCCCGCGTGGCCACCGCCTGGGCATTCAAGCGGGTGGGATCAGGGTAGAGCACCAACAGCCCTTCTTGAACCGCTGTCGCGATGGGGGCGCGGGCAAAGTTGGGAACCAAATTGGCATCGCTGAACCCGGCCAGGATGGCATCAATTTGGCTTGGATCCCCGAGGAGCCTGCCGTTGGTGGCAGCGCGGGTCAGGACAGTAATGGCCTGGGCGCGGGTGAGGACATCGTTGGGACGGAACGTGCCGTCGGGAAAGCCGGAAACATACCCTGCTGCTGCCGCCGCGCCAATAGAGGGAGCTGCCCAACTGGGAATGGGATCGGCAAAGGAGCGTACGGGAACGTTGGTATCCAGCCCAAAAGCTTTGGTAACGATAACGGCAAACTGGGCGCGGGTAATCGACTCATTGGGGCGAAAGGTGCCGTCTGGGAAGCCGCCGATGATCTGCCGCTCGTTCAAGCCGGCGATGTACTGGGCGCCCCAGTAGGTGCTGATGTCAGAAAGTTGCGCCCAAGCGGGATCCCCCATCCAAACCAAGCTGCTGCAGCCTACCACCAGAGCTGCCGTCTTCCAACCCTGCCAAAGGAAAAGGTTGCGCATTGTTCACACCTCACGATCTGCTAGGAGAGCCCCTGGGAGGTTTGTGAGTTCAAGAGGGGCCAGCTCGGACCTAGTTATCCAAGCCATAGCCCCAGACGAGGAAAGTTCTCAAAAAGTTCTCCTTGGCGGGCTGTTTTGTCGCCTGCTCAGGGTGCAGGATTGGGGTAGCGCTGGTGCACCGCTTCGATCTCCGCCAAGATCTCAGGCGACAGCTCCAGGCAACTGAGGTTTTCCTTGAGCTGGGCCAGGTTGGTGGCTCCGATGATGGTGCTGGTGACAAACCAGCGGCTGCGCACAAAGGCCAAAGCCAACTGGGCAGGGGTCAGGCCGTGCTGGCGGGCAATGCGTACGTAGGCGGCCACGGCCTCTTCCACATTGGGCTTGCGGTAGCGCTGGCCAAAGCCCTCAAACAGTGCCAAACGGGATCCCGGCGGCTTGGCGCCCCCCAGGTATTTGCCCGTCAGCAGCCCAAAGGCCAGGGGGCTGTAGGCCAGCAACCCCACCTGCTCGTGGTGGCAAACCTCCGCCAGGCCCATCTCAAACGTGCGGTTGAGGAGGCTATAGGCGTTTTGAATCGAGACCACCTTGGGCAGGCCCAACTGCTCGGCCAGGTGGCAGAACTCGCAGACTCCCCAGGGGGTTTCGTTGCTCAGGCCGATGTAGCGCACCAGGCCCTCCTGCACCAGTTCCGCCAAGCCCTGCAGTTGCTCGGCAATGGGAACCGTGGGCCGCTCCTGGCTGGGATCGTAGGCCACCCCCCCAAACAGGGGCACATAGCGATCCGGCCAGTGGATTTGGTAGAGGTCGATGTAGTCGGTCTTCAGGCGTTTGAGGCTGCCGGCCACCGCCTGTTTGAGGTTGTCGCGGCTAATCGAGAGAGACCCACCGCGGATCCAGTGCCAGGGCCGCCCGGGGCCGGTGATCTTGGTGGCGATGATGAGGCGCTCCCGCGGCTGGTGTTGTAGCCACTCGCCGATGTAGCGTTCTGTGGCTCCCTGGGTTTCCGCCCGCGCCGGCACCGGGTACATCTCGGCGGTGTCGATGAAGTTGATCCCGTGCTCCACCGCGTAATCGAGCTGTTCCCAAGCCTCGGCCAAGGTATTCTGCTGTCCAAAGGTCATGGTGCCCAGACAGATTTCCGAGACCTGCAAAGGGCTGTGGCCAAGCTGGCGGTAGCGCATGGAAACTCCCGATCTCCTAACCCGAGACAGCACACCAGTCCCCATTGTGCCCAACACCTGCCAGCCTATGGGATCCCTGCCCCTACTCTTGCTGCAGCATAGGCATGTACTCGCGGTAGATCTGGTTTAGGATTTCCAGGCCAATGCGGGTGCGACTGTCGGGGGGACGGGCCTCGACGGCTGCCTTTACTTGCAAGATGGTGCCCACTGGGTAAGGAGAACGCAGCTCCTCCCGCTTGCCCAAAAACACATCCGTGAAGTAGTCGATCAGCCGCTTGACCTCTCCCATGTCCTTGCGGGAAATGTCCATATCCAAAACGGTGGTCAATTTGGCCCGCATCGCCTGGAAGCTTTGCTGACTGGCGTTGAGGGCCACCCGCTTGGCCAGGCTATCCACCACAATTTGGCCGATCTTCTCTACATTTTGAGTTACAATCTCGCAGTGGCGGGCGGCAAAGCGCAGTTGCACTTCATGCAAAAATTGTTCGCGCTCCAGGATTTGGATGCCCTGCTGCTCCAGATCCACTCCGTAGCTTTGCAACTGCTTGTACTGGTTTAAAACCCACTGGTTGTAGAACGAATCGGCCAAAACCCGCCAATAGCCGATGATTGTTGCCTCAGCAAAGGGGATGCTAAGCAAATAGGTCTCGCTGGTGATCCAGTGCAAATGCTCGGTCAGCTTGTCCCGCTCTTTCTCGTCCAAGTAGGAGGTGCGCGGCACCCAAACTGCTCCATACTCGCTTTTCACCTCTCCGGGTAGGGATCCGAAGATGGTGTCAAAAAACTGATGAATGCTGAAAAGAAGAAACTTTCCCGGATCCTGCAGGCGGTTGAGCAGCTCTTGTTTTTTCTCTTCTTGATATTGGGTTACCAACTGCTGCGCCTCGGCGGCCTGGCCGCGCGCCGCCTCCACATCTTGCCGCAGCTTTTCGATCTCTTCTGCGCTCGGCACCTCGGTAGCAGGTTCCCATTCTCCACTGAAATAGCCGCCCCCCGGCCCCGCGCCACCGATGCCCACCAAGGGAGCGTCGCTGTCGTTATCCAGGGTTAAGAGGCGAGAAAGAGCCTGCAAGCGAGCCCGCCGATCGCCAGAGCACAGGGATCCCACCTCCACCGGATCCCGACTTTCCCAACCGTCCAGTCCACCGATGCGGTAGAGCGTGTAAAAATACTTGCTGAGCAGAATTGCCAACAGATGCTTGTTTTTGACCTCGTTGTACTCCAGGTAGGCCCGCAGACACAGTTGGAAGGCGATGTTGGGCAGGCTGCGACACACCTCCTTGATCTGGGAGTACACCCTTTGCAGATGCGGTCGAAAGCGACGCGGGATCGCCTCGGGCCGCAGGCCGCGCAGCAGGAACTCCGGCTGGCGCAGATCTTGAGGAGTAAAGTAAAAGCTTTCTTGCCAGAGCAGCTCGTCCAGGTCGCGGGCAAAAATTGGTTTCAAGTGGTCGATGATCTGCACCACAACCGACTCGGTGAAGGCCGGTATAACCTTCTCGATGTGAAGCTGATCGTAAACCGAGCGCAGCCGCTCGCTGCGGAAGTCTTCGATCGAGATCAGCCCCTTCATGGTTCCAATCCGACCGTCGCTCAGCAGGAACTTATAGACAACTTCGGCAGTGGCGCCTGGGGAGAGAACGGGAGTTCCGGTCAAGTCAGGGCAAATTTGCAGGGGGCGTAGCAAGCGGCTGGTTTCACTGATGCTGAAGCAACTCCAAGCTGCCGGGTTGAGCACCACCGACGATAGGCCGGCCAGCAATTGCTTCTCATCCAACTCCTCCAGCCGGATTTCTCCCCCGGGAGCTTGGCGGGGTGCCGTGGGTGAAGCCGCCTGCGAATCCCGAACGGACGGCGGAGATAAGGATAGAGGAGACGCGCTCATGCAGCAAAGGCCGTTTAACCTCAAAGTTCACTCTAGACCGGCAAAGGATGGATAAGATGTGATCCGTATCTCTGTGTCCAATGGAAGTCTCTAAAGCAAAATCTGCCCAAAAACCCCCCCGCTGTTATCTATTCCCACCAGTATCTTGAAACGGTCAGCTTTTGGGTAGCGTGCAACCACGGTTTTAGGGATCCACTAAGGGATACGCAACTTTAGCTCTGGTGGATGAGGTTGCTGAGGCTTTTCCCCTAACTGCCCTCCAAACCGGCTTTTCTGCCGCAACCCCTGGGCTAGGATAAAGGGTCCGCCTACCAGTACGGGCCAGAGTTGCATTTTAATTCGGGTTGATTCGGGATTGAGGTGCAGTGGTCATGACGGCCATTTTGATTGTGGACGACGATCCCACCATTCGGCTGGTGTTGAAGCGATCCCTGGAGCGACAGGGCTATACCGTGGAGATGGCTAGCAATGGCTCAGAGGGGCTGGAGCAAGCCCAGCTGCTGGTGCCGGGGCTGATCATCTGCGATTGGATGATGCCGGACATGGATGGGCTGGAGGTCTGCCGGCGCATCAAGGCGGATCCCAAGTTTTCCACGACGTTTTTTATTTTGCTCACTGCGCGCACAGAAGTCGAAGACCGTATTCAGGGCCTGGATGCCGGGGCAGACGAGTTCCTCAGCAAGCCCATCGACCCCAACGAGCTGCGGGCGCGCGTGCGGGCTGGGCTGCGCTTGCATCAGCTCAGCTACGACTTGCAACAGCAAACCGCCAGGTTGCGGGCAGAACTGGCCGAGGCGGCCAGCTATGTGCGTTCTCTTTTGCCCAAGCCGGCCTCTTTCCCCGATCACCGAATAGCCATCGAGTGGTGCTTTTTGCCTTCGCAGGAGTTGGGGGGGGATTCATTTAACTACCACTGGCTAGACGAGGATCATCTGGCCATCTACCTGCTAGATGTGTCGGGGCATGGGGTGGGATCCGCTCTACTGTCGGTATCGGTGATGAACCAGTTGCGCTCTCAGGGCTTACCCGACACCGACCCGCGACAGCCGGATGCGGTCTTGCGCGCCCTCAACCACTCTTTCCAGATGGGATCCCACCACGACATGTACTTCACCCTTTGGTATGGGGTCTATCAGCCGCGATCCCGTCTGCTCTCTTTTGCCAGTGCTGGCCATCCGCCTGCTCTGCTCATCCAGGCTCAGGAGTTGCGCCTGCTGAAGACCGCCAACGTGCCCATCGGGGTTTTGCCCGACCAGAATTTTCAAAGGGATCAAGTGCAGATCCCTGAGAACAGCCACCTCTACCTGTTCAGCGACGGAGTTTACGAAGTCATGAACCCGCAGAGAGAAATCTGGGGGCTAGACAATCTGATGGCTCTGCTGAGCAAGAGCGCCGACGGCAGCCTGGATCAGGTGATCCAGCACGCCCAATCTTTCCAGGGGCAAACAGATTTTGAAGATGATTTCTCCTTGCTTCGTGTCAGCTTTCGCTAAACCCCCACGCCGGAAAGCACCACCATCACCACCACCGCTGCAAAGATGATCAAAGCATAAAACTGCGCCTTGCCGTTCTCCAGGTATTTCATCACTTCGCCGCCGACCATTGCCACCAGGCCCGTCAAGTTGACCACCCCATCCACAATGCGGCTGTCCACCTCCAGCGCCTCCCGCGCCACAAAGCGGGTGCCCCGCACAAAGACCCGCTCGTAGAGGTCATCAATGTACCACTTGTTGAGGGAGAAGTAGTACAGGGGTTGCAGGCTTTGGGGGAAGGTGCCGGGATCGATGCGCTTCTGCCAGTAGATCAAGCCGGCCAAGGTGATGCCGATCAGCCCAATGCCCACCGAGCTGCCCGCCATGATCAGAAACTCCCGCCAGTCAAAGTGACCCGCCAGCACCCCTTGCCACTCGGCTGCCACCTGGGCCCAGAGGGAAACGGCCTCTGTAGCCGATTCGCCAGGCGCATGGATGAACGCCTCGAAGAAGTTGGCAAAGGGAGTGCCCACCAAGCCGATCAGCACCGAAGGAACCGCCAGCGCCACCAACGGCATCGTCATCGACAGGGGAGACTCATGCGGCTCGGCGGCGTGGCCATGCCCATCGTGCCCGTCTTCCACAGCTTCGGGATGGCTGCTGGGCTGGGGCCTTTCGTAAAGGTTCATGGCTCCGGGGCCGTAGGCCGCCTCTTTCCCGGCAAACGCATAGGCAAAAGCCGGCACCGGTCGGCCCTGGCTGACGGCCACCTCCTGCCGCAGCTTCAGGTTGGTGCCGCGAAACTCCCCTTCAAAAGTAAGAAAGTAGATGCGGAACATGTAGAAGGCGGTGATCCCCGCGGTGAGGAAGCCCACACCCCAGAGAGCTGGGTTGTGTTCAAACACCGCGGCCAAGATCTCGTCCTTGGACCAGAAGCCGGCAAAGGGCGGGATCCCACAGATGGCCAGCGTGCCAATCAAAAAAGTAATGGCCGTAACCGGCATGTATTTGCGCAGCCCTCCCATCAGGCGCATATCCTGAGCTAAGGCGGGGTCATGGCCAACCACGGCTTCCATGCCATGGATGACCGAGCCGGATCCCAAAAAGAGCAGCGCCTTAAAGTAAGCATGGGTTGTCAGGTGAAACAGGCCGGCCCCATAGGCACCGCACCCCATGGCCATGACCATATAGCCCAGTTGGGAGATGGTGGAGTAGGCCAAGCCCTTTTTGATGTCGTTTTGGGTGATGGCGATGCTGGCCCCCAAAAAAGCCGTACCTGCCCCTGTCCAGGCGATGAGATCCATGACTGCTGGGATCCCTTCCAGCAGCGGGAACATACGCGCCAACAGGAAGACCCCGGCAGCCACCATCGTGGCCGCGTGGATGAGGGCGGAAATGGGCGTGGGACCTTCCATGGCATCCGGCAGCCACACGTGCAGCGGGAACTGGGCCGACTTGGCCACTGGCCCCAAGAACACCAACACCGCAAACAGGGCAACCAAGCTGCTGCTCACCGCGCCGTTGGCCACCATCTGCTCCACATTGCGGGCCAGTTCCTCAAACCCAAAAGTGCCGGAAATCCAGTAGAAGCCCAAAATGCCCAGCAACAGGCCAAAGTCCCCCACACGGTTGACCACAAACGCCTTCTGGGCTGCTTCCGCCGCCGCCTGCCGCTCGTACCAAAAGCCGATCAGCAGGTAGGAGCACATCCCCACCAGCTCCCAGAAGATGTAGATCTGCACCAGGTTGGGGCTGACCACCAGGCCCAGCATCGAGGAGGTGAACAGGCTCAGGTAGGCGTAGAAACGCACATAGCCGGGGTCGTGGGCCATGTAGCCATCGGAGTAGATCTGCACCAGAAAGGCCACCGTGGTTACCACCACCAGCATCATGGCGCTCAGGTGATCCACCACAAACCCCATGTCCACCAAGAAAGATCCCGCCTGAGCCCAGGTGATGGTTTTGAGAACGGTCTCATGGCCCTGCACTTGGCTGACCAAAAGGGCAAAGGCGTGAACCATCGCCGTTCCCGTCGCGAACACGCTCAAGAAGGCGGCCAGAGAGCGGTTGGATCTTGTCCAGGCATTGAACACCAAAATGCCCAAGCCGAGTAAAAAAGCCGCCACCAACGGATAAACGGGGATCAACCAGGCGTATGCGTAGATGAATTCCATGGGAAATGGTGCTGAATGCGTCCTCTTGCGGTAGTCAACCCTCCCTGCTGGCCGGTGAAAATCTATCTCCAGGGATCAGGGGTCTGGGCCGGCAGGTGCTCTGGGGCTTCTGACATTGTAAATCTTTGCAACACGATCAGCGCCCCCCTTGTGGCTGCCCAATCCATGAGAGCAGAGATTTTTCTTTCTGAGCAACCGGGATCCCCGCAGGACAATCGGGAGATATTCTAAAGACTCTCCCCGAGCCTCGATCCGCAAGGCCTACGGCCCGCTGACGCGATCAGCCGAGGCCGTCGCCGCGAAGATGACAGGGATCGCTTGCAAGCGCTACAACAAAAGCCTAGGGGCCGTAAACGATCTGGAGAAAACCCATGAGCCTGAACTTGGTGACCTTGGTGGGGCGAGCCGGCATGGATCCGGAGGTGCGCTACTTCGAGTCGGGCAAGGTGGTGTGTACCTTTAGCTTGGCGGTCAACCGCTTCCGCAAAGGCGAAGACAAGCCCGATTGGTTCAACTTGGAGCTGTGGGGGCGCACGGCTGAGGTGGCCGGAGAATACGTGCGCAAGGGCAGCCTCATCGGGGTAACGGGCAGCCTCAAGTTCGATCGCTGGAAAGACAAATCCACGGGTGAGGAGCGCCAGCGGCCTGTCATCGCTGTAGATCGTCTCGAGTTGCTGGGATCCCGTCAAGATCGCGAGCCTGACCTGGCTGCAGAGGAGCGGTTCTAAATCTGCCCCAGCCGACGTTGGCACTCCCGCACCACCTCGGCCAAATCCTGACTACACCAGGGGTAGCTCAAGAGTGGTCGTCGGACTACCCACAGCGGGATCCCCAGGGTTTTGGCCACGGCCTGTTTAACGACCAGCCCACCCGCTTCTCCCGAGTCCTTGCTGATGACTCCCTGAAGATCTAGCCTCTGCCAAAGCCGCAGCTCCTGCTCAAAGCTGAGGGGCAGGCGCATCCCAATCACCCGCTCAGCAGGGATCCCGGCTTGCACCGCTTGGGGAACCGACTGCGGCAGTACCCGCGCGTACAACTGGCAGCGATCCTGCCAGGGTACAAACAAGGGCAACGCCTTCACCCCCACCGTCAAGAGCAGCCGCCGCCCCGCCAGCACGGCCTCGGTGAGCACCCCCTGCCAGTCCGGCACCACCTGCACCCAGGGATCCAACGCCACCGGGGGGCGCTCGTAGCGCAGGTAGGGGATCCCCAGTTGGGCCGACACCTGCATAGCCAATTGTGAGATCTCCTGGGCAAAGGGATGGGAGGCATCCACTACCACGCGGATCTGGCGCTCCTGCAGGAACTGTTCCAAAGAGGGCAGCGAAAATCGCGTCACCACCACCTGGCCGGGCAGATCCCGATACAGGCTTCTGCCGCCCTCGCTGGTGACGCTGGCTATCCAAGGGATCCCCTGGCGGCTGAGGGCCTTGGCCAAGCTGCGGCTCTCGCTGGTGCCCCCGATCAAGGTCACTTTCGCCAGATCACCGACTGAGCTCATGGTGTGTTGCCAAACTTTGGCACCCGTAGATACGATCAAGATCAACGGCTGGAGGCAGTTGCTCATGATCGAGATGCATGTGGCTGGGATCGCGGTCGATGCCGTTAACCAGAACCCCATCGTCATCCTGCGCGATAGCAGTGAGCGGCGTGCCCTGCCCATTTGGGTGGGGAAAGCAGAGGCCAATGCCATTTTGCAGGCGCTGGACGACCAAAAGCCACTGCGCCCTATGACCCATGATCTAATCCTCAACTCCTGGAAGACGTGGGGGATCAGGCTGGAGCGAGTTATCATTCACGCCCTGCTGGACAACACCTTCTACGCGGTGCTCGTCACCTTCTGCGGCGATAAAAAGCAAGAGATCGACTGCCGCCCCAGCGATGCCATTGCCCTTGCCCTGCGAGCCCACGTTCCCATCTGGACGGTGGAAGAGGTGATCGCGGAAGCCTCGATCCCGATGAACCAGGATGCCGACGAAGCGGAGCGGGAAGCCTTTCGCAAGTTTGTGGAAAACGTGACGCCCAAAGACTTTATTCGCAGCCGCCCCTTCACCGACCACCCCACGGAAGCAGACAGTTGAAGTTGCTGCCCTGCTGAGCTATCCGCTGCTAGAGGATCCGAGTGATTGACCAGTCTCTGCCCCCTGTGGCCGTCTAAGGCTCTGCTCATTTTCTCGATAAGTGTCCCATCCTGAGTTAATCAGGAGGCGGGGATCGCGCCCGGCTGCCGGAGGGTGAGCCCCTCAGTACCTACCCTGAGCTCCCGGTCTTGCCGGCATTTCAGCCTACAATCAAGCTAGAGTAGCCCTCTCAGCTTAACCAAGCTATGATGCAAACCCTAGATCGGCCCAGCGCCCCCCCTCAGCAGCCCTACCCAGAACCGGTCTATCCTCGTCGCCCCACCCGCACCGTGGCCGTAGCCGACGTGTTGATCGGCAGCCAGCACCCGGTGGTGGTGCAGTCGATGATTAACGAAGACACCCTCGACATCGAGGCGGCGGTGGCGGCCATCCGTCGTCTGCACGAGGCGGGCTCGGAAATTGTGCGCGTCACCGTTCCCAGCATGGCCCACGCCAAGGCGATGGAGGCGATTCGGGACAAGCTGATCCAAACCTACAGGCCGGTGCCCCTGGTGGCCGATGTGCACCACAACGGCATCAAGATCGCCCTGGAAGTGGCCCAATACGTGGATAAGGTACGCATTAACCCAGGGTTGTTTGTCTTTGAAAAACCCCAGCCCGGTCGTACCGAATATACCCAAGCGGAATTTGAGGCCATCCGCAACAAAATCCGGGAAACCTTCACCCCCCTTGTCCAGACCCTCAAAGCCCAGAACAAAGCCCTGCGCATTGGGGTCAACCACGGATCCCTGGCAGAGCGGATGCTCTTCACCTACGGGGATACGCCTGAGGGCATGGTGGAGTCGGCCCTGGAATTTGCCCAAATTTGCGCCGAGCAGGATTTCCACAATGTGGTTCTCTCCTTCAAGGCTTCCCGTCCTCAGGTGATGTTGGCGGCCTACCGGCTGGCGGCCCGCCGCTTCGATGCCTTGGGCCTGAATTATCCCTTTCACTTGGGCGTAACCGAGGCCGGCGATGGAGAATATGGCCGCATCAAGTCGGCCGTCGGGATCGGGACGCTGCTGGCCGAAGGGATCGGCGACACCATTCGGGTGTCTCTCACGGAAGCGCCGGAAAAGGAGATCCCGGTGGCCTACGGCATCTTGCAGGCCCTCAACCTGCGCAAGACCATGGTGGAATATGTGGCCTGTCCTTCCTGTGGCCGTACCCTCTTCAACTTGGAGGAAGTGCTGCAGAAGGTGCGCGCCGCAACTCAGCACCTGGTGGGCCTCGACATTGCCGTCATGGGCTGCATCGTCAATGGGCCAGGAGAAATGGCCGACGCCGATTACGGCTATGTGGGTAAGACGCCAGGGGTGATCTCCCTCTACCGCGGCAAAGAAGAAGTGAAAAAGGTGCCGGAATCCGAGGGCGTCCAAGCGCTGATCGATCTGATCAAAGCCGATGGCCGTTGGGTGGATCCGCCTTCTTCCCCCGGGACCCCAGCCTGAGTTGAAATCACTACGTCCAGAGCAACTGTAGATTTCAACGGCCATTTATAGTCGTTAGATTAAGACACTTTGCCGCCGGCCCGCCCAAGCGCTCCGCGCCGCTAGCGCGACCACCCCCGGCCCCTCTCCCTCAGGGAAAGGAGAGTGAGAGCGTTGCGTAGCCATAACGACGTAGCGAGCCGTTTCATTGCTATTTGATTTGAAATGACTATAGAAACCGGCTAGCGGCGTCGGCTACGCAGGGCTTTGGCGCGGTTGTTGACCTGCCTCACAAACAGAGGCAGCAGGTGCTCCTGGATGTAGGCAAAGGCCGCTTGTAGACCTTCTTTTTCGTAAAGCAGGCCGATTTCTGCCTCCACCTGTGTGGGATCCCTGAGGGCCGACAAAAATTGATTGGAGGTCAGCCAGGTGAACAGTTCTGCCCGATTCAAATCACAACGGGGAGGGGAAGGCACCTGCCAGTCCTGAGGTGGGCCCAGCAGCCACTGCCGGGCAAACAAGCCTAACACGGCATCCCCCAACCAGGCCTTGTCTCGACGGGATCCCTCGTCCAACTGGGCCACTTGCTGTCTGAGGGTCTGGCCGGTCGGGGAGAAGTGGGATCCTGTCGGCATGGAGATAGAAAGCGAGCAAGGACTGGCAGCGAAGCGCCTCTGCCTCATTCTAAGATAGGGTCTGGCCCCCGGCAGACAGATTGTGGCATTGTGAGGATCCCTGAGCATGTTGTTGGAGCTCACCCCAGAAGAATGCGAATTGGTGATTCCGGTGGTGCCCACCCGCCTTCAGTATGCAGCTTACTGGAGCGATGCCCTCAAGAGCACGGGCCGCATCATCACGGCCATCCTGGTGGGTGTGGCGCTGCTGGTGCTTTCTCGTGCCTTTGGCGAGGGATCCTTTCTGGGGGCGCTCTCCTTTTTGGCCGGGTTTCTCGCGTTGCTCTATCCCTTCCTGTGGGGGCCCCTGTACACCATCTCCCGGCGCCAGATAGCCTTTCGCGAGATTCCCTATGGGGGATTGTTTTTTGGGCAGGTGTTGCGCACCCGCCGCTTCGAGGTGGTGGTGGAAGAACGGGAAAAGCTGGACGAAGAGGGTGAGCTCTATATCGAAGAGGTGCGAGAGCGCCAGTTTGAGATGGAGATCGGCGATGAGACCGGAGTCGTCTATCGTGTCCGCGCCAAGGACGATCCCCGCTACCGGCGAATTGTTAAAAAGCAATCGGTGCTGGCGTTGGTGAAAGCCTACTCGCGGGATTTGCAGCGCCGCCCCACCTTGAGCGAGGTCTACGTGGTCAAGCTGGGGGAATGGGTGGGAGATGTCTCTTACCTGGATCGGGAGGCTTTTTTGGAGATGGCAGACGAGTTGTTGGAGCTGCAAGCCCAAGGACGAGCCTGAGCTGCTGGATCCCTGATTTTTTGCTTATCTTGGGTGCGCCGGGTAATTTACTCTAAACTGAGAGCTAAGAGCAAAAAACGACTGCCATGGCCGATCCCCTCACCCCAGAAGTCAGCGAGCGCATCTGCAAGCATATGAACGAAGATCACGCCGATGCAGTGGCGCTCTACGCCAGGGTCTTTGGCCGCCTGGAAGGCGTCACCCAAGCCCGTATGCAGGCCATCGATCCAGAAGGGATGGACTTGCAGGTGCAGGTGGATGGGATGGCACAAACGCTGCGGATTGGCTTCGACCACCCCCTGCGGGACTCCGAGGACGCCCATCACACCCTAATTGCCATGTTGAAGCAGGCCCGCGCTCAGCTTAAACAAGCGGCAGAGTGACCCCCAGACGGTGAGGCTTAGCTGGCCTGTTGCAGGAGCGGATCCAACTGACCGCGGGCCTCGAGCGCGTAAAGATCGTCGCAGCCGCCAATGTGCTGGTTGTTGATGAAAATTTGCGGCACCGAACGGCGACCATTGGCCCGCTTGGCCATTTCCGCCCGCGCCACCTCGTCTCCATCAATCGCGTATTCGATGTATTGCACGCCTTTGCGCTCCAGCAGTTGCTTGGCCCGGATGCAGAAAGGACAAAAACGCCAGGTGTAAATCTCGACGGCCATAGGAAAACAACAAACACTTTTACAAAGTTTAACATTTCCACAGGGCTGGGATCCCTGGTCTGTCCCACGGTCTAGTTGGCTTCCTTCCAGTTGTGGCCGATTTGGATATCCACCACCAGGGGTATGGAAAGGGGCACCGCTCCTTCCATTTCTGTTTGGATCAGGGGTTGTAGGGCCTGCCATTCCGAGGGATCCACCTCAAACACCAGCTCGTCATGGACTTGCAGGAGCAAGCGGGAGCGAAAGTTCTGCAGCTTTTGCTGCAGGCGTACCATCGCCACTTTGATGATGTCTGAGGCGGATCCCTGGATGGGGGCATTTACAGCCGCCCGCAACTCGGCCAGTTTGCGATGGCCTGTCAGGCGGGACAGGTTGGGGAAATAGCGACGGCGGCCCAAGATCGTTTCTACGTAGCCGTGTTCTTCCACAAAGGCTTCGGTGGAGCGCAAATAGGCGAAAATGCCGGCGTAGCGCTCGTTAAATCGCTGCAAAAATTGCTTGGCCTCGGATAAAGAAACCCCCGCGGTGCGGGCAAAGCGCTGCGCTCCCATGCCGTAGATCACCCCATAGTTGATCGTCTTGGCTAGGCGGCGTTCTTCGCTGGTGATGTCTTGTTTTTCAAAGAGCAAACGAGCTGTAAGAGTATGCACATCTTCTCCTGAGCGAAAGCCCTCCACCAACGTGGGCTCCTGGCTGAGGTGAGCCAAAATGCGCAGCTCAATTTGGGAGTAGTCAGCCGAGGCCAATAGCCACCCCTCTTGGGGAATAAAAGCCTGGCGAATGCGGCGGCTGAACTCGGTGCGAATGGGGATATTCTGTAGGTTGGGGTTTGAGGAGCTGAGCCTGCCGGTGGCGGTGACGGTTTGGTTGAAGTCGGTGTGGACTCTGCCGGTGTCGCTTCTCACCAGGGCAGGCAGAGCATCCACATAGGTCGATTTCAGCTTGGCCAAAGTGCGGTAGCGCAGAATGGTCTCGATGAGGGGATGATCCCCCTCTAGCTTTTCTAAAACAGAGGCGTCGGTGGAATATCCGGTGGCCGTTTTGCGGGTTTTGCGAATATCCAGTTTTAGCTTCTCAAAGAGCAGGGATCCCAGTTGTTTGGGAGAATTGAGGTTGAAGGTCTCGCCGGCTTGGGCATAGGCTTGTTGTTCCAAACTTTGCAATTCTTGTTCCAGCTCTTGGGAGAATTGCCTCAAAAATTCGGTATCAATGCGAATGCCGACCCACTCCATTTCTTCCAAAACTTGGGCCAAGGGCAGCTCCACCTGAATGAAAAGATCCCACAGGCGCGGATCGGTCTGTTGGAGTTTTTCGGTGAGGATGGGCACCAAGCGATAGGCGCAGTAGGCATCGGTTCCGCAGTATTCTGCAACTTGAGGAATTGGAATATCGGCGATGGATTGTGCTTTGCCCAGCAACTTTTCGTAGCTGGTGGTCGGCAAATTCAAGTGGGTGGCTGCCAAATCGGCCAAGTTGTGGCCGGCTTCTGGATCCAAGACATAGCTGGCCAACATGGGATCAAATTGGATCCCTTGCAGGTGGATGCCGTGGGCGCGGAAAATGCTCAGGTCATACTTGCAGTTTTGTAGGCTTTTGGGTCGGTTGGGATCTTCCCAAAGGGGCTGCAGGTTTCGTTTCACCAGCTCCCAATCCAGGTTGGCTCCCTGGCGGTGGCCGATGGGCAGGTAGGCAATGTCCTGCTCTGACCAACAACAGCCGATCCCCACCAATTGGGCATCTCGGGGCTCCAAACTAGTGGTTTCGGTGTCCCAAGCTATGATCCCTGGACAGGCCAGCAGGTCTTGTCGCAAACGCTCCAATTGCTCCGGCGTATCGACGATGCGCACTGTCGGCAGAGAAGGGGCGGGATCCAGGGCAAAATCAAACCAAAGGGCTTCGTCCTTCTCTTGAGCATCTGGGGAATCGGCGGTGGAACTGGGGGTGGCCGGGATCCCGCCCAAAATGGCTTGAATATTGCGTACTTGGGCGATGAGACTGTGAAACTCCAATCTTTCCAGCAGCGGCAGCAGTTCTTCTTGGTTAAACCCGGTTAATTTCATGCTTTCCCAGTCGGGGGAGAGGGGGACAGCGCAGTTGATCCGGGCCATAAATTGTGAGTGTCGGGCTGCCGGGATCCCTTCTTTGAGGTATTGTTGAACTTTTCCTTTGATCTCATCAAGGTGATTAAAAATCTCCTCCAAACTGCCGTAGCGTTCCAACAGCTCCGCCGCTCGCTTAGGTCCGATCCCTTTGACTCCGGGAATGTTATCGGAAGTGTCGCCGCAGAGGGCCTTGTAGTCCACCACTTGCCAAGGCCAAATGCCCAATTTTTCTTTAACCTGTTCGGGGCCGAATTCGCTGATGCGATCTTTGCTGTTGAGGTGCAAAACCCGGACTCTCCCATCGGCGTCGATCAACTGAAACAGATCTTGATCCCCGCTTAAAATCTGCACCCGGTAATCTGGGGGGGCCATCCTGCTGAGGGTACCCAAAATGTCATCGGCCTCAAAGCCAGGCACCACCAAAATGGGGATGCGCAGCGCCGTCAACACCTGCTTGAGGTTCTCCACGTCTTCGATAAACTCCGGCGGGGTTTCCGGTCGGCCTGATTTGTAGGTTTCGTCGGCCTCGTGGCGAAAAGTGGGCTGCCGGGTATCGAAGGCAACGGCTACGTGGGTGGGCGGGTATTTCTCTAGGACGTCCAGCAGCGATCTCAAAAAGCCAAAGCTGACGCTGGTGGGGATCCCGGTGGAAGTGCGCAACCCCCCCTCACGGCTGTAAGCAAAGGCGTAGAAGGAGCGGTAGGCCAGAGAGTGCCCGTCCACCAGCAGCAGTGTTGGAGTTTGCCAAGCCATCGCCCAGTACCACGAAGGTGAATCCAGCCTATCGGATCTGGGCTGGGCGCAAAAGGGATCCCCCATCCCTCAGGGCCGCCAAGACTCAGCCGGCTGCTGACAGGCCGGGCGCCCGAGAGTTGGGGTGGAATGACAACCAATGACAACTTCTGAACCCGACTGCCGTTTTGCTGGCTCCACTGCTTAGGTTGTTTTCTCAACCCCTGGTGGCGCGGTTTACAATTCCTGCCGGGCTTCTAGGGCACGGGCCAGGGTGACCTCGTCGGCATACTCCAGCTCGGATCCCATGGGTAGGCCGAAGGCCAGGCGGGTCATGCGCAAGGTGGGGGCAATCGGCTTCAGGTAATCCTTGACCACATGCATGGTCACCTCTCCCTCCACGCTGGGGCTGATGGCGAAGATCAGCTCCTGCGGCTTTTCCTGCGCCACCCGGGCCACCAGCTCGCGGATGTGCAGTTGATCCGCCCCGATCCCGTTCATGGGGGAGATCAGGCCCCCCAAAACGTGGTAAAGCCCCTTGAACTCGCGGGTGCGTTCCATGGCGATGAGATCCTTGACATCGGCCACCACGCACCACAGCGAGCGGTCTCGCTGCGGCGAACGGCAGATCTCACAGGGATCTTCCGCCGACCAGTTGAAGCAGATGGAGCAATGCTTGACGGTTTGCTTGGCCTCCAACAGGGCCTGGGCCAGGGCCTCGATCTCGCCGGCAGGCCGGTTGATCAGATGCAGGGCCAGGCGCTGAGCCGTTTTGGAGCCAATGCCGGGCAGCCGCTGCAGCTCCTCGATCAGGCGAGCCAAAGGGCGAGTGTACATAGAAAAGAGCGGCTCAGCCCAACCCCAGCCCCGGCAGATTGATGTTTCCGGTCAGCTCCTCCATGCGTTTGCGCATCGTCTCGGCAGACTGGGTGTAGGCGTTCACCATCGCCGTCAAGAGCAAGTCCTCTACCACATCCGCGGATTCTTTGAGAACCTCGGGATCCAAAGACACCTTGAGGGGTTCTTGGTTGCCGTTCACCGTCACTTTCACCAGCCCATTGCCGGCTTCGCCGACGATCTCCATCTCTTCCAGCTCTTTTTGCAGCCTTTGAGCGCCATCCCGCACCTCTTGGGCCTTCTTGAGGGCTTCCTGAATTTTGCCGAAGGGACCAAAGCCTCGGGTCATGGGATCCTCTCCTTAGTTATCCAGACACTGCTGTTCTACTCTACCCGTTTCCTCTTGCCGGTAAAAGCACCCGAAAATGGAGCCAGACCTGCCTTCCTTAGGTTGCCCTTAACTCTGGCGGATTATCCTCACAACAGAACCAGCAGAAGAGAAACCCCAAAGCCCGTCTGCTCGTCGGTGTTCGCCGTTTGGAGGTGCCATGGCTCAACTGTTGCAGGATCCGCAATCGCCCTTAGCCCAGCCCATACCCTTATCCCAGAAGCCCTCTCCCCTGCCCTGGGGGCGCTGGATCCCGGAGCGTTGGTACGTGCATTTGGGCCTGGTGCTGGCCTGTTTGGCGTTGGGGTTTCCGGTGTTGTATGCCCTGATCGTGAGCACCCAAAACAACGCCGAGGTGTTCCGCTACCAATTGACCTTTGGCTCTTCGTTGGCCTTCAACTGGCAGCAGGTGATGGTGGCGCGCCACTTGGGCCACTACATGGTCAACAGCGCCATCATGGCCGCGGCCATCACGGTGGGCAAGACGGTTTTGTCCCTGCTGGCGGGGCTGGCCTTCGTCTACTTTCGCTTTCCGGGCAAAGGGCTGGCCTTCGGCTTTGTGCTCATGACCTTGATGATGCCCACAGAAATCTTGATCATCGCCCTGCTGCGGCTGGTCACCAACTTGGGCTGGGGATCCACCTACTACGCCTTGATCGTGCCCTTTTTGGCCAGCGCCACGGCCACGTTTTTGTTTCGCCAGCATTTTTCCAACATCCCCCGCGAGTTGGCGGAGGCGGCCCAACTGGACGGGGCAAACCCCTTGCAGTTTCTCACCCAAGTGCTGATCCCCCTGAGCTGGAATGCCATCGGGGCCCAGGCGGTGATTCACTTCGTCTACGCTTGGAATATGTACCTGTGGCCCCGCTTGATCGTGCAAGGCCGGGAGCGGCAGGTGGTGCAGGTGGGGCTGCAATCCTTGCTGAACTTGGATAGCTCCGCCTCCTATGGCCCCATGATGCTGGGGGCGATCATCGCCAGCATTCCGCCGCTGGTGGTGTTTATTGCCCTGCAAAAGCCTTTCATGAGCGGCCTAGCCCTCAGCCGCGACAAATAAATCAAATAAGTTAAGTTAGCGAGACCCTCACCCTGCGAGTACTCCCTTCATGCCCAGAGATCTGCGCCGTTTCGTTGCCCTGCTGGAGTCCCGTGGCCAGCTTCGCCGCGTTTCAGCCGAAGTGGATCCCGACTTAGAAATTGCCGAGATCGCCGATCGCCTTTTGGCTTGTGGGGGGCCGGCGCTGCTGTTTGAACGGGTGAAGGGATCCGCGATGCCGCTGCTGATCAACGTTTTGGGCACGCTGGAGCGCATCTGCTGGGCCTTGGGGATGGAGGAGCCGCGGGAGCTGGAGGAGCTGGGGAAAAAATTGGCCTTGCTCTACCAGCCGCGCCCGCCAAAAAGTTTTGCCCAGGCGGTGGAGCTGGGGCAGGCGCTGTTCAGCGTCTTCAAGGCTAGGCCCAGCCGGGATCTGCTCCCCCCCTGTCAGCAGGTGGTGCTGCGGGGAGAGGAGGTGGATCTCACCCAATTGCCCCTGCTGCGGGTCTATCCCGGCGATGCCGGGCGGGTGCTGACGTTGGGCCTGATGGTTACCAAAGACCCGGAAAATGGGATCCCCAATGTGGGGGTGTACCGCCTGCAACTGCAAAGCCGCAACACCATGACGGTGCAATGGCTGTCGGTGCGGGGGGCCACCCGGCATCTGCGCAAGGCGGCGGCCCTGGGGCGGAAGTTGGAAGTGGCAGTGGCCATCGGGGTGGATCCCGCCGTGATCCTGGCAGCGGCCACGCCCCTGCCGGTGGATCTCTCGGAGTGGCTGTTTGCCGGCCTCTACAGCGGCGAAGGGTTACACCTGGCCCGCTGTAAGACGGTGGATCTGGAGGTGCCGGCCCAGGCCGAGATCGTCTTGGAGGGCACCATCACCCCTGGGGAGGTGGCCCCCGACGGCCCCGCCGGGGATCACATCGGCTACTACGGCCCCCGCAACGAGCAGGCTCCTCTCATCCGCTTCCACTGCCTCAGCCACCGCCGCGATCCCCTCTACCTCACCACCTTCAGCGGCAAGCCCCCCAAAGAAAACGACCTGATGGCGCTGGCCCTCAACCGCATCTATACCCCCATCCTCAGGCAGCAGGTGCCGGAGATCGTGGATTTCTTTTTGCCCATGGAGGCCCTGGGCTACAAGGCGGCCATCTTGTCCATCGACAAAGCCTATCCCGGCCAAGCGCGGCGGGCGGCCCTGGCTTTTTGGAGCGCCCTGCCCCAGTTCAGCTACACCAAGTTCGTTATTGTGGTGGACAAAGATATCAACGTGCGGGATCCACGGCAGGTGCTCTGGTGCCTGTGTTCCCGAGTAGACCCGCAGCGGGATGTGTTTATTTTGCCGGACAATCCCTTCGACGCCCTGGACTTTGCCACCGAAAAACGGGGTCTGGGGGGCAAGATGGGGATCGATGCCACCACCAAGATCCCCCCGGAAACCGATGCTCCCTGGCGGGCTCCCCTTGCCCCGGATCCGCAAGTGGCCCGCCTGGTGGATCGCCGTTGGGCCGAATACGGCCTGGCGGATCTGGACTTACAGCCGGCGGATCCCCGCCTGTTTGGCTACGAGCTCTAAGCCCGTAGGGCCTCGATGGGATCCAGTTGCGCCGCTTTGCGGGCCGGGAAAATGCCGAAGACCAGCCCAATCCCCGTCGAAAGCGTGAAGGAAACCGCCACCGCCACCAGATCGATCCGGGTGGCCAAGGGGGTGAATACCTGCACAATCACCAAAACCCCGCTGCTGAAGAGGATCCCGAGCACCCCCCCGGTCACGGCAATGAAGATCGCCTCGGCGGCAAACTGTTGTAAGATCTGCCGGCTATCGGCTCCGATCGCCTTGCGCAGCCCGATCTCCGGGGTGCGTTCTGCCACCGAGATCAGCATCACATTCATGATCCCCACCCCGCCCACCAGCAGGGAGAGAGCCGCCGTACCCGTCAGCAGCACCCGCAGCAACGTCAAAATCCTGGCCGAGCCATCCAGGAGCACCTTCTGGTTGCGGATGATGAAGTCGTCTTCTCCCACCAGTTGGTGCCGCTGCCGCAGCAGGTTGCGGATCTGGAACTCGGCAGCCGGCAGATCGGCTTCGGAGCGGGCGGAGACAAAAATGGCTGTCAGCTCCAGGCCATAAGGGGATCGCCGCCCGACAAAGCGGTTGGCCACCACATCCACCGGCAAAAACAGCCCGGCATCGCTGTTGCCAAACACCGTCGGCTTGGAGCGCAAGGTGCCGATGACCTCGAAGGGCAAGTTGTTCAACAGGACGGTCTCCCCGATGGCAGCAGCAGGATCCAGGCCGAACAACTGGCCAGCGGCCTCGCTCCCCAGCACCACCACCGGTCGCTGTTCCTCGATATCCGCCGGCAAGAGGAAGCGGCCCTGCTCGATCTCCAAATTGAGCACCGACAAATACTCCGGCCAGGTGCCGGTGGCTTCATAGCGGCGATCCACCCCGCCCCGCACGGCCCGCACGTTGGTTCCAAGGCTGGGGACGGCTGCCGATACGGCAGGCACTTCCGCAACAATCGCCCGCAGATCTTCGAGGGTAATGGGGCGGGTGTTGCTCGCATCCGCCAGGCCCAAGCTGGAAGAAAAGACAATGAGCAAATTGGTGCCCAAAGAGCGAAACTGATCCACTGCCAGCTCCTGGGCAGCATGGCCAAACCCGGCAATGGCCACCACGGCGGCGTTGCCGATGAGGATCCCCAGCATGCTCAGCCCGGTGCGCAAGCGATGCCGTCGCACCATTTGCCAGGCCATTTTGGCCGCAGTTGCCAGGCTCATGGCTGTTGCTCCACTTCCTTGATCAGGGTTCCTATGCTCACTCCTGGCGGCAGGGCCGTAAAGACTCGATCCCCTGCCTGCAGACCGGAGCGGATCTGGGTAACGCCACCCTGGGTGATGCCCGTTTCCACGCGGCGATAGACAGGTCGCCGGGTTCGCGGATCCAGTAGGATCACGCCTTCCTGGCCTTCCTCGCGCAGGATGGCCACCGAGGGCACCGTCAAAGCCTGCGGCTGGGGATCCCCGATGAAATCCACCGAAACATTCATGCCGGTGCGCAAAAAGTCGGCTCCGGGCTCCGGCTCGACGAAGACCCGAAAGACCGTTACCTCCCGCACCACCACCGTAGCGGGGGCAATTCGCTTCACCCGACCCTGTACCACGCGGTCGGGATAGGCCAGAGACCGGATCTCCACCGGCTGGCCCAGCCGCACTTGGGCAATTTGGGCTTCCGGCACTTCTGCTCGCACCTCAATTCCCTGGGCCAGCGCCAAAATCGAGCTGGAAGAAGCGGCAGTGGCATCGGAAGCGGCGGTTGTCGGGGCTACAAAGGATCCCACTTCGGCAAAGCGCTGCACCACCACACCGGAAAAGGGGGCACGGACTTCGGCCTCGGCCAGCCGGGATTGCCGTTGGGCCAGCTCGGCTTGCGCCTGAGCAATCTGAGCTTGAATTTGCTGCAGGGTTTCCGGGCGGCTCCCCAGTTGCAATCGCTGCAGCTCCTGTTGGGCCGCCCGCAAATCCGCCTGCGCCTGTTCCAGGCGGGCCAGACGTTGATCCAGCTCGCTGCGGGCTACTGCCCCCGCCTGTGCCAGGGCCTGAATGCGCTCCAGCTCTTTTTGGGCCAGACCCACCTGCGACCGGGCTGCATCCACCCTAGCCTGGGCCGCCGCGATCACTGGGGGGCGCTCGCCGGCCTGTTGCTCCGCTAGACGGGCTTGCAGCTCTTGGATGCGGGCCTGCGCTTGCCGAATGCCGCTGGCCAGATCCCCGTAGTCCATCCGGGCCAACAACTGCCCTGCCACCACTTCATCCCCCTGATCCACCAACAGTTCTGCCAGGCGACCCGACTCGCGGGGGCTAACATTCACCTGTCGGATCGGCTGCACCTGGCCGCTTACCCGCAGACGTTGGGTGAGATCCACCACCTGAACCGGTACCGTTAATCGTTCCAGCCGTTCTGCCCGCTGCTGCTGAAGCTGACGCTGGATCAGGAGACCGCTGCCCCCTAAGCCAGCCAACAGCAGGCCCAAAAGCATCCAGCCAAAGGGAAATCGCTTGCGGCTGCTCTGTGGCAGGGGCTGATCTACAGGCTTGGGAGAAGACAGGGATCCCGTCTCAGTCTTGTCCGTGTGCAGGATCACAGAAAATCTCCCATTCTTAAAAAAGCTTTGTCTTTGTCTAGACTATTGGAAAAAGGCGGGGGGCGTAAACACGGTTTCCCGCATCCCTCGGCCAGCTCTGTACAGAAAACAGGAACGATTGCTACCATAGTTAACTGCCGGTAGCGCGGGAAGGCCATGAACGTTCGCATCAACGCTGAAGAGATCATCCGCTCCATCGAGGCGGCGCACCTGAAAAGGGATCTGCCTGAGATCCGGGTTGGCGATCAGGTACGGGTGGGAGTTCGCATTCAAGAGGGGGGCAAGGAGCGGGTGCAGGCTTTTGAGGGCACGGTCATTGCCATGCGCCACTCCGGCATCAACCGCACCATTACGGTACGCAAGGTTTTCCAGGGGATCGGCGTGGAGCGAGTTTTTCTCATTCATTCCCCGCGCATTGAGTCGATCCAGGTGCTGCGGCGGGGTAAAGTGCGCCGGGCCAAGCTGTTCTACTTGCGGGATCGGGTGGGCAAAGCCACTCGCATCAAGGCCAAGACAGAGAATATGGATAATCGGGAACAGCCCCTCTGAGGTTTGGGTCGTACCTGCTACACTGAGTAAGCGGGTGTGTCCCTGCCAATGCGTCCTTAGTTCAGTTGGTAGAACGTCGGTCTCCAAAACCGGATGTCGGGGGTTCGAGTCCTCCAGGGCGCGTTGATGTCAGACCCCTTGCGGTGACGGCTTGGGACCCCCACCCAAGGGAACTGTTGAAGCCATGAAGTTCGTTCCTGTACCCAACCTACTCTCTGCCCTCTTGCTGGGGTTGCTGCTTTGGCTAGGGATCCCTATCTGGCCCCCAGTTACGGCGGCAAACGCCAAGATAGATCCCGAGATCGATCGGCTGTTTGAGGAGGCTTTTGCTGCTACCGGGCGGGGGGATCTTGCCCAGGCGGAAGCCTTGTGGACTCAACTGTTGCAGATCCAGCCGCACAATCCGGCCTTGTGGAGCAATCGGGGCAATGCTCGTGTTGGCCAGCACCAATTCCAGGCAGCTCTGGAGGACTACGCTGAGGCCATTCGTTTGGCTCCTGAGGCGCCGGATCCCTATCTGAATCGAGGGGCTGCTTTGGAGGGATTGGGGCGGTGGCAGGAGGCGATTGCGGATTACGAACGGGTGTTGCAGTTGGATCCCAACGATGCGGCGGCCTACAACAACCGCGGCAATGCTGAAGCGGGGCTGGGCAACTGGCAGCAGGCTTTGGCCGACTACCGCCGCGCCACGGAGCTGGCTCCCGATTACGCTTTTGCCCAGGCCAACTATGCCCTCAGCCTCTACCAGATGGGCGAAACAGAGGCTGCGCTGCGCTTGATGCGGGCTTTGGTGCGCAAGTACCCGAGGTTTCCAGATATGCGGGCCGCTCTCAGTGCCATTCTCTGGGTGCAGGGTCGCCAGGGAGAAGCCGAAAGTCACTGGGTAGCCGTGCAAGGGCTGGATCCCCGCTACGCCGACCTGGAATGGGTGAGATCTGTCCGCCGTTGGCCACCGGCGATGGTGGCAGCTCTGGAGCGTTTCCTTGCTCTCAAATAGTCTCTCAAGCTTCAGTAGTAATAAATAGTGGGAAGGATCGCCTAGAAAATACCTGCAGACCCACCTCTGCGCATTGGCGAAACAGTTGCTGGGGATCCCCGCAGCCAGAGCCTCAGGTTACATCCTGTCTGGGGGGATGGGGGTTGCTAGATTGGGATCAAGCCGAGAGAGGATGCTGGCAGCAGGCTCAGCTCAGAGCCAAAGGAGGGATCCTGAGTGCTGCCGGCAGACTGCGAAAAAGACTGTGTAAAGGACTGCTTCATTTTTTGTCTGTTTTAGACTTATCGCGACGTGTGGTATCAACGTGGGTGCAATGGCTTTTTTCTCTCGCTCTTCTTTCTTCCTCTCTGATGGGAGAGGGGGACGGCGAAGCCACCGGAGCTGGGCAGGGCTGTTGCTCGTGGTTTTGCAGCTTGGGCAGCCCGCTGTGGCCCAGACAGAAACCCGGGTTTGGAGCGGAACCGGCCAAATTTTGAGTGGCCAGGGGCAGGGGGCAACGGTGCAATTGGTCTTGGAAACGGGTGGAGGACGTATCTGGACCCAATCGGGGCCGGTTTTGGATGCACCGTTTTCCGGCGGCCATATTTCGGTCAATAGCGGCGATGGCACTTGGCAAATCCAGTCGCAGGGGGATCAGTTGCTGGTTACTTTTTACCGCGGCGATCAGATCATCCGCTGGCAACTGCGGCCCATTGGCGAGCTCCCAAGCTCTTCCCCTGCGGTGCCATCCAGTTCTCTGAGCAGCGACTCCGCTCAGCCTGTGGCCCTGCCCGTCCAAGAGCTGGTCATCCCAGTACTGAAGAATTTGCCCGGCACCCCCTGAGGGATCCCTGCCCCGCCGGTTTTCAACTCCCCTCTCCCAGAGGGAGAGGGGCCGGGGGTGAGGGGCTGGGGGTGAGGGAAGCGCTTGAGGAGTGGCTTAATCGCGTTTAGCCAACCCGCCCTCTGTCGGCAGGACGGCCGCGGCAGCAAGGGCCGGGAGTTTCTGTGCTGGAACCGAGGTGGTTGCACAAAACGGCGTTGCCGGAATCTGGACGCGGTGGGGTTCCCACAATCGCTCCCTGTTGAAACGAGCAGCTTGCCCTCTATGCATCAGCATGAGGGCGGGGGTACGTCACCTGAGCAGCGCGACGGCTGGCAGGGGCAGTTGAGCTGCCGCCGCCGCATCCAGCAACCAGAGCAGCCGTCCGTTGGGGTTGACGCGCTGGCAGGGTAGGTGGGCCTCGGTGGTCAGCGCCTCTTTCACAATGGCAGCTTTGTTCGCTCCGGTTACCAAGAACACCACCTGGGCTGCCCGATTGAGGACAGGGTAGGTCAAGGTTAGACGCGGCTCCGGCCCTTTCTGCCCCACTGTTACCCAGCGGTGTTGCACCTGCAGGGCGGCGGTGTCGGGAAATAAAGAGGCTGTGTGGCCGTCCTCCCCTACCCCCAGCCAGATCAGGTCGAGAGAAGGGCACTCCGCGCCGAAAAGCCGCCGCAGGGTCGCCTCATAGTCGGCAGCATCGCGAAGCGGATCCCCCGCTTGGGTGGGCATGGGAAACACCTGATCGGCCGGGATCCCGATCCACTTCAGCAGGGTTTCTTGCACCATGCGGTAGTTGCTCTCGGGATGCTCCGGGGGGACGTAGCGCTCATCTCCCCAGAACAGCCAGGTTTGTTGCCAAGGGATCCCTTGGGTTTGGGCGAGAGCAGCATACAACTGCTTGGGGGTGCTTCCCCCCGCCAGGACCACGGTAAAACGTCCCCGCTCCCGGATGGCAGCCGCTGCCCGGCTTTGCCAAACCTCGATGGCCCGCTGAATGAGGACGGATCCCTCTGGAAAGATCTCCAACTGGAATCCCTGCATAGACCCAAACCTTGACGCTGACTCCCACCGGGTCAGCCTACCTGCAGCAACACCCTACCGGCAATCCCTCTTGAGCCGCTTGGGCGGGCAAAGGTTAGGAAGCCACCGCCAACTCTTTGGCTTCGGCCTGGATTTGCTCGTAAAGGGCGCGCAGCTTTAGGCCCACGATAACCTGAATCAGGCCAGAGCCATTGCGGGATCCCGGATATTCTGGGTGCTTGCGCAACAGTTCCGTCAGCTCGCCGTAGTAGCGGGTGGACAGGTTGCTCAAGTGGTTCTCGATGTAGACGACTTCCTCCAGTTTTTCAAAGGTGCCGTCGATCTCCAAAATCGAAACCGGGTGATCGAAGTAGGTGGAAGGGCCGTAGTGGAGGCGGATCCCAGGATAGGAACAGGTCAGCTTTTTGCCGCAAGGGATCCAATCGATGGTGGAGCCTTCATCGAAGAGGTAAACAGGGTTGAAGTACTTGACCCCTTCCCGCTGAATCAGCCGTACCCGCAACACCTTGTGCTCCGGATCCAGCTCTGGCAGCAACTGGGTGGGCAGAACCTCGATGACGGCATCGGCATACTGCTTCTGCACATCGACATAAGCCTCAAAATCGGGACGGCGAGCCTCGATCGAGCGCAACACATCTTCGTAAGTGTGGCCCCGCTCGGCCATGTCCCGCTTCACCTTCCAGGCAATCTTGATCTCCGGCGCCAAATCCAAGTACACCTTGAAGTCCAGCAGCTCGCGCACCCGCTCGTCGTACATGGGATGCAGCCCTTCCAGGACGATGATGCGGTTGGGATCCACCCGCTCCGGCGGGTCGATGAGGCCGGTCTCGTGGTTGTAAATCGGCTTCATCACGCTTTGGCCATTCTTGAGCGCCTTGGCCTGCTCGTACATCAGGTCGAAGTTGTTGGCGCGGGGATCCAGTGCCGTGATGCCCTTCTCTTTGCGCTGGTAGCGATCCAAGGAGTGATAGTCGTCCAGACAAATGGTGGTGATCAGATCCCGGCCAAACAGATCCCCCAGCCGACGTAAAAACGTGGATTTGCCACAGCCAGAATCTCCGGCGACACCAATCATCACAATACGATCAGGACTGCTTGCCATGGGAACTCCTTGGGGACGGGCAGGGCAAAACTGAGAAAAAGCTGCTAGGAAAGTTACCAACTGTTACGGCTCTGCATGATACCACAACAGAGCCACTACCTCACAACCCGCTTGCAGGCCAGAGATATCAGCACCTTAAGGAACAATTTAACAAAAAATGCATATTCTTGGCCGCTGAGCTCGGCTGGGAGCAGTTTTTTGGGGGTGTCGCTCTCGGCATCAGCTCGAAAGGGCTGCCGGCTTCTCTGCTGGCAAGTTCCATTTGGCCAGCCGGGCTGCTATGGTGTTTGCTATCCATTTTCTCTCCAGTGCCAGGAGCAGATCGCAGTTATGGTTGCCAGCGCAGAAAAGCGAGAGGTTGTCGTCAATCTGTATCGTCCCAACGCGCCTCTGATCGGACAATGTGTGGAGACCTACTCCATTGTCGGCGAGGGGGCGCCCGGGCTGACCAAGCACATCGTGCTCAGCTTGCCGGATCCCAACTACCGCTACCTAGAAGGGCAAAGCGTTGGCATTATCCCCCCTGGCGAAGATGCCAAAGGCAAGCCCCACAAGCCCCGCCTCTACTCCATTGCGTCCACCCGCTACGGCGATGATGGCGAGGGGCGCACCGTTTCGTTGAGCGTGAAGCGGGCCGAATACGTGGATAAAGAGACGGGCCAGCCGGGGGTGGGGGTCTGCTCCGGCTTCCTCACCGATCTCAAACCCGGCGACGAGGTGATGATCACCGGGCCCTCGGGGAAAACCTTCCTACTGCCCGAAGATGAGAACGCCAACCTGATTTTGATCGCCACCGGCACCGGCATCGCCCCTTTTCGCGCCTTCATCAAGCATCTGTTTGAGGAGGATCCCAACTATCAGGGCAGGATCTGGCTGTTTTTTGGGGTACCTACCACTTCCACCTTGCTCTACCACGGGGATCTAGAGGCCTGGAAAGCCCAGTACGGGGATCGCTTCCGCGTCGATTACGCCATCAGCCGCGAACAGCAAACCCCCGACGGCAAAAAGATGTACGTGCAAAACCGCATGGCGGAGTACGGCGCTGAGCTGTGGGAGATGCTGCAAAAGCCCAACACCTACACCTACATCTGCGGCCTCAAGGGGATGGAAGACGGGATCAACAACGTCATGGGGCCCTTGGCCGAACAAGCCGGTCAGGATTGGAGCAAGTTCCAGAAGGAGCTGAAGAAAGCAGATAGGTGGCACGAAGAAACCTACTGATTTTAAAACTTGCGTAGCATGTAAAGGGTGAGCGCTTTTTCCCCAGGAGCATCAAACCGTGGACGCGCGCTACAATCCCCGGGCCATCGAGAGCAAGTGGCAGGCCCACTGGCGTGAAATGGGGCTGGATCGCACCCCAGAGTTGAAGGACGGGATCCGCAAGTTTTATGCTTTGTCGATGTTCCCCTACCCCAGCGGCAACCTGCACATGGGGCATGTCCGCAACTACACCATCACCGATGTGATTGCCCGCCACAAGCGCATGCAAGGGTACGCGGTGCTGCACCCGATGGGCTGGGATGCCTTTGGTCTGCCGGCGGAGAATGCCGCCATCGACCGGGGGATCCCGCCGGCCAAGTGGACCTACCAGAACATCGCCCAGATGCGGGATCAACTGCAACGGCTGGGGCTTTCCTACGACTGGGAGCGGGAGATAGCCAGTTGTTCGCCAGACTACTACAAATGGACGCAGTGGATCTTCCTGCAATTTTTGAAGGCGGGCCTGGCCTACCAAAAAGAGGCGGCGGTGAACTGGGATCCCGTGGATCAGACGGTGCTGGCCAACGAGCAGGTGGATGCGGAGGGGCGCTCCTGGCGATCCGGCGCTCTGGTGGAAAAGCGCCTGCTCAAGCAGTGGTTTTTCAAAATCACCGCCTATGCTGACCAACTGCTGGCCGACCTAGAACAGCTCTCCGGCTGGCCGGAGCGGGTGCGCATTATGCAGGAGAACTGGATCGGCCGGTCGGTGGGGGCTAGGGTTGTCTTCAAAGCGGAGACAGGGGAGGAGCTGCCGGTGTTCACCACGCGGCCCGATACCCTCTGGGGGGCCACCTTCATGGTCATGTCGCCGGAGCACCCCTTGGTGGACAAGCTCACCACCCCTGAGCAACAGCCCGTCGTCAAGGCTTACCAGGCCGAGGCTGCCGCCCGCAGCGAGATCGAGCGCAGCGCCGAAGACCGGGAAAAAACGGGCGTCTGGACGGGATCCTACGCCATCAACCCCGTCAACCAAGAGCGGATCCCCATCTGGATTGCCGACTATGTGCTGATGGGCTACGGTACGGGGGCCATCATGGCCGTGCCCGCCCACGACCAGCGGGACTTCGAGTTTGCCCGCAAGTTTGGCCTGCCCATCAAGCAGGTGGTGCAGCCGCCCGGCGAGGCAGGGGAGACGGCTGCAGATCTGCAGTCGGCCTGGACAGGGGAAGGGGTGATGATCAACTCCGGCCCCTTGGACGGGATCCCGGTGGGCAAAGGCCCAGGGCAGAGCGTAGAAAGAGCCATCGCCTGGTTAGAGAGTCAGGGCTTGGGGGAACGGCAGGTGAACTACCGCCTGCGGGATTGGCTCATCTCGCGGCAGCGCTACTGGGGCTGCCCCATCCCCGTAATTCATTGCCCCCACTGCGGGATTGTGCCGGTGCCGGAGGAGGATCTGCCGGTGCTGTTGCCGGAGGATGTGGAGCTGAGCGGACGAGGTGGCTCTCCCTTGGCCCACTTGGAGGACTGGGTGAAGGTAAAATGCCCCACCTGTGGCGCCGATGCCCGCCGCGAGACCGACACGATGGACACCTTCATCTGCTCGTCCTGGTATTTCCTGCGCTTCAGCGATCCCCGCAACGACCGCGAGATCTTCCGCAGAGACCTGGTCAACGCCTGGCTGCCGGTAGATCAGTACGTGGGCGGTATCGAGCACGCCATCTTGCACCTGCTCTATTCCCGCTTTTTCACCAAGGTGCTGCGAGATCAGGGGCTGCTGAATTTTGACGAGCCGTTCTTGCGTCTGCTCACCCAGGGGATGGTGCAGGGGCGCACCTACTACAACCCCAACAAGTCCGGCAAGGATCGCTGGATCCCGGCGGCTCTGGTCAAGGATCCCAACAACCCCACAGATCCAGAGACCGGCGAGCCCCTGCAAGTTATCTACGCCACCATGTCCAAATCCAAAGGCAACGGCGTGGATCCGGAGGAGGTGCTGGCCCACTACGGAGCGGACACAGCCCGCATGTTTATCCTCTTCAAGGCGCCCCCCGAGAAAGATCTGGAGTGGGACGACGCCGATGTGGAAGGCCAGTTTCGCTTTCTCAACCGCGTCTGGCGGCAGGTGTACGAGTTTGTCGTTCGCGGTAGCGGGACGGAGTCCTTGCGGGGCAAAGCCGCCGAGCTGCTGCAGGCCCAGGTCGAGGCGGGATCCCTGACCAAGGCCGAAAAAGATCTGCGCCGCGCCGTCCACACGGCCATCCAGGCAGTCAGTGAGGATCTGGAGGAATACCAGCTCAACACCGCCATCGCCGAGCTGATGAAGCTGAGCAACGCCCTGGCCGAGGCCGGGATCCCGGATTCGCCGGTCTATGCGGAGGGGATGCGCACCCTGGTGTTGCTCTTGGCCCCCTTTGCCCCCCACATTGCCGAGGAGTTGTGGCAGGCGCTGGGCGGCCCGGACTCAGTCCATCGTCAATCTTGGCCCAGCCATGATCCGGCGGCTCTGGTGGCCGACACGGTAACCATTGTGATTCAGGTGAACGGCAAATTGCGCGGCTCATTTGAGGCACCGGCGGACGTGACGCCAGAGGAGCAGGAACGCTTGGCCCTTCAGTCTGAGGCGGCGCAAAAGTATCTGGAAGGGGCGACGCCCAAAAAAGTGGTGGTGGTGCCGAAAAAGCTGGTTAACTTGGTTCTCTAGCTGCGTCTGGCCATCGGGTTTGGGGTCGGCATGGCAGCCCTACCGGCTTTCCGTAACCGAACCATGTCGTTGTAGCTTTCGCGCCGCTCTAACTCCCCTCTCCCTCAGGGAGAGGGGCTGGGGGTGAGAGCTGGGAGAGACGATTAAACTGGGCTTCGTCAATGCGGCCGGCGCGGAAAAGAGTGGTTTTGATTTCCGAGAGGGTGAGAACGGCATGGCCGCGGTACCCCTGCTCTTGCAAACGCTCTCGCGCCCCCTGCTCGTGATCGATCAGCACCACAATGTCTTCCACCTTTAGCCCTGCCGAGCGCAGTTTCTCGGCTCCTTCCATGGCGCTGCGCCCTGTAATCAAAACGTCATCCACTACAACCACCGTTTCCCCCGGTTGGTAGGATCCCTCGATTTGCCGGCGAGTTCCGTGGGCTTTTACCTCTTTGCGGGGATAGATCATCGGCTTATTTAAGCGCAAGGATAATCCGGTTGCCGTCGGCAGAGATCCATAGGGGATCCCGGCAATCCGCTCGAAGGAAAGGGTTTCTAAAATCTCTGCGTAAGCCTTGAGAACGCGATGGAAGATTTGCGGCTTGGAAATAATGGTACGCAGATCAATGTAATAGGGCAAAGTTTGCCCAGAAGCCTGGACATAATCTCCAAATAGAATACAGCCGATGTCGTACAGCTCTAGGATCAAATCCGTATGAGGATTGGGCTGCAACAGACAGACATCCGGCACCCACAAGGTGCAAGCCGACCCAGATCCCGACTGTCCCTTCTGAGAGCGAGCTGTTTCCACGGTTTCTCGCAACTGGCTTACAGCCTCTTTCAAATCCTGGCGAGCCAACCAGTCCTGGGGTACCGGCAGCAACAGGCCCTCTCCATGGGCGTTCAACCCCGCCTGCAGACAAGCCTGCCAGTCCACGCCCTCTCCCCAGAGGCTGCGGGCCAAGATCAGCCGTTCGGGAGCAGCGGCGCGGATGCGACCCATCACTGAGGGATGCGCGGATCCCACTTCCAGCGCTACCTGTTCGGGTGTGCCCCAATGGCGGCACTGTTTCACCAGATTTAGGTGAAGGGGTTCCACGCTCTCTATTCCTTCCTGCTGCCCGGCGATGGCTTCGGCAGGGTAGTCCTGGATGGCGTTGGCCCCCGGATTGCTGGTACGGCAGAGCAGAAACACAGCTTTGTGAGGATAGAGCAAAAACGGAGCCACCAGATCCTGGCCTGCATAAGGATTGAGGGTGAGGGCATCCACATTCCAAACTTCAAAAGCCTGCCGAGCCAGAACAGAGGCGCTGTTCAAATCGGCGTACTTGGCATCGAGAATGACCGGGATCCCTGTGGGCACTCGGCGCAGCACCGCTTCCAGCAACTCCAGGCCGCCAGATCCCAGGGCCAAATAAAACCCCAGCGTCGGCTTGTAGGCGCACACGTGATCCTGCGTCTGCTCGATCACCCAGCCCAGCCAGTCCAGCAAGGCGGCCATCATTTGCGGTGTTGCAGAGGCAACCAGGTTGGAATCGGGCTCTCCCTTTGGCCTGAGGTGGGCAGGTAACAGCTCTGGATTGGGATCCAAGCCCAGCCAGAGACAGCTTTGGTTCTGCCGGCTTGCAGCCACCCACTTGTCGCTGAAACTCACCCCATATCTTTTCACCTGCAACGGTCGGCTCCTTGGCTTTTCTCATTGTGCGTCGTTCTCCATCCTCTCCTTTGGGATCCCTTCCCGTCAGGCCAAGGTTCGACCCCGATTAAGCCCACAATGAGGCTATGCTGAATTGAGCACCGCATCTATCCCCCTGTTGCCATGCGAGACCTTCTGCGCGACATCCTTCGAGATTGCTCTGGCTTTGTGGAACTGCGCTACCACAGCAAGGTGTTTCGCAGTGTCACCGCCGAGAAAGGCCGCCTTGAGCGCACCGCGGTTCGCCGCCGTTCCGGCGTGGGGGTGCGGGTGCTAGAGGCCGGCACCTGGGGCTTTGCCGCCACCGGGGATCCCTCGCCGGCTGCCATTCGAGAGGCCATTGCCGAGGCGCAGCAGGCTGCCCGCGCCAGCGCCGACTACCGCAAACACAAGTTGCAGGCTTTGCCCAGCGTGCGGTTGGCCCAAGGGGAGTTTTGCGAGCCCGGCGTGGGAGAGGTGCTCAACAAGCCTCTAGAGGCGAAGATCCAGTTGGTTTTGGAAACGGAAGCCCAAGCCCAGAAGTCTTCCGCTCGTATTAGCTCCGCCAGTTGCACCTACAACGAGATCTACGAGGAAAAAGCCATTGTCACCACCGATGGGGCGGATGTGGCCTTTCGCCTGGTGCGCCCCGAATTGCGGGTACAAGCGGTGGCCGAGGCCGATGGCCAACTGAGCAGCGGCGCCGAGTCCATCGGGGTAACGGGGGGGTGGGACTGTCTGTTCCGCTCGGATCCCTTGCAGATGGCGGAAAAGGCGGCTGCTACTGCGGTCGATCTCCTCTCCGCAGGCTACGCCGAGGGAGGATGGGCCACGGTCATTTTGTCTCCTTCCATCGTGGGTCTGCTGGTGCACGAGGCCATTGGCCACACCGTCGAGGCGGATTTTGTCTTGGCCGGCTCGGTGGCTGCCGGCAAGCTGGGCCAGCGGGTGGCCAGCGAACTGGTTACGCTCAAGGATTCAGGCCGCTCCGAATTTATGCCGGGGGCAGGGGGGACGCTGCCGGTGGACGACGAAGGCGTTCCCACCCAAACCACCACCATCATCCAAAACGGCATTTTGGTGAGCTACCTGCACAACCGCGAAACGGCTGCCCACTTCGGCGTCGAGCCTACCGGCAACGCCCGCGCCTGGGAATATGCCGATGAGCCCCTCATCCGCATGCGCAACACCTACCTCGAGCCGGGATCCCAGACTTTGGAGGAGATCATCGCCAGCACTCCCGACGGCTACTTCCTGGATGGGGCCAGAAACGGGCAAGCCGACTCCACCGGCGAGTTTATGTTTGGCGTGGAGCGGGCCTACCGCATTCGCAACGGCAAGCTGGCGGAGCTGCTGCGAGGGGTCACCATCACGGGCAATGCCTTTGAAGTGTTGCAATCGGTGGATGCCGTCTCGCGGGATTTTCTCTGGGACCTGGGATCTGGCCATTGCGGCAAGGGGCAGCCGGCCAAGGTGGATGCAGGCGGTCCCTACATTCGCTGCCGGGCCATTGTAGGCGGACAACAGACTGCTTAGCTGCTTCGGCGGGACTCTACCCGTAGGGTCGTTGCCACTCCCACCACTTAAGTCGGGGGATCCTTACGCAGCCCATGGACAGGCTCGTAAAGGGGTTGTCAATGCGCCCCTAGACAGTTCCCTATAGCCAAGCCGCAAAGTTCTGCTTACTTAGTCATCATCAAATAGCAATGAAACGTTATTGCCACGTAACGCTGTCACGAACGCGCTGGCCGCGCGGAGCCCTATCCCTAACTCCCCTCTCCCTCTGGGAGAGGGGCCGGGGGTGAGGGAGTACTCCCTCTGGGAGAGGGGCCGGGGGTGAGGGAGTACTCCCTCTGGGAGAGGGGCCGGGGGTGAGGGCAGCGGCGCGGAGCGCTTATAAGCCCAGTTTTTTGCTCATCAAGCAAACACCACCGTTTTGTTGTGGTAGACCAGCACGCGATTTTCCAGGTGATAGCGCACGGCCCGAGCCAGGACTAGGCGTTCCATGTCGCGGCCTTTGCGGATCAGGTCGGCAACGGTATCGCGGTGGCTGACCCGCACCACATCCTGCTCGATGATCGGCCCCTCATCCAGATCTTCGGTGGCGTAGTGGGCAGTTGCGCCGATGATCTTGACGCCCCGTTGGTGGGCGCGCTGGTAGGGGTTGGCGCCGGCAAAGGCGGGCAGGGTGGAATGGTGAATGTTGATCACCGGCGGCGCCTGGCGGAGCAGCCACCCGCTCAGCACCTGCATGTACTTGGCCAACACCACCAGGTCGATGCGATACTCCTGCAGCAAGGCAAGCTGGCGGGTTTCTGCCTCTGCTTTGCTCTCTGGAGAAATCGGGATGTGATGGTAGTCGATGCCGAAGGAGCGGGCCAGCGGCTCCAAGTCGGGGTGGTTGCTGATGATCAAAGGGATCTCCGCCGGCAGTTCCCCAGCCCTCTGCCGCCAGATGAGATCCAACAGACAGTGGGGCTGCTTGCTGGCCCACACGGCAAGGCGACGGCGCGTGTCGGAAAAATGCAGTTCCCAGTTGGCCTGGATCCCACGGGCAATGCCCGAGAAGGCGGGGACAATTTCCGCCCGCTCCAGTTGGAAGCCCTCTAAGTCCCACTCGATGCGGCTTAGGAACAGCCCTGCCTCGGGATCCGTGTGGTGGTCGGCATGCAGGATGTTGCCGTCGTAGCTGTAGATAAAATTGGAGAGCTTGGCTACCAGCCCTTTTTGATCGGGGCAAGACACCAACAAAGTGGCCGTGGGCATAGAGGTGCGAAGAGCTCGCCTCTTTACCCTAGGGCCTGGATCGGCCCCAGAGCAAGGCTGTCAATCGACCCGGTTGATCTCTGCCAACAGCCAGGGATCCACCGGCTGGCCATCCCAACGCTTCAGGTCGATGCGAATCCAGATGGTTGCCGAGGAGCCGGCAGGGGGCAGCTCCTGGTGAAACGAGATCTCGTAGTCGGAGGGGTTTTGGCCGTGCTGCCGCAGCCAGGTTTCCACCTTCGCCGGGGCAAAATAGGACTGCCCTTGCTCGAACAGGCGCGCGATCTCCAGGCCAAAGCAAAGCGGGTTGAAGCGGGCCATCGACTAGGCGGCGTCTGCGGTTGGCGAGTTGTCGGCTGTGGCGGCTACGGGTTCTGCCCCATTGGCGGGTTTGCCAGGCGGATTGGCTATGGCGACCGACTCGGCTTGGGTTCGGGCCGCTGCTGGGCGGACAGCTTTTTCCAGCTCCTGTGCCTCTCGGTTCAACTGCGCCTCAAACTCTCTGGAGGCATCTTGCAAGCTGCGCAGGGTTTTGGCCAACGTGCGACCGATCTCCGGCAATTTGCGCGGCCCAAAGACCAAAAGGGCCACCGCAAAGATGACCAACATTTCCGGCAGTCCAACACCCAAAAAGTTCATAAGCCCTGGGATCCCTTCGCTTCCCTAGACTGACATTTTCTCGCCGCAGACCGCAAGTCACCGCAGGCCCTCTTCAGCCATTCCCACAGCTTAGGTGTTTTGTGCTCAGCTCGCCCAGGCCAACTTCTCCCTGGCCAGCCAAATCAAAATGGTAAAATTGCGTCATCAGTCAACTTCTTTATCGGCCCAGGCTTGCCCATGCTCCAAACCCTACAAAAGCTCCTTGGGGATCCCAACGATCGCAAGATCCGCCAGTACCGTCCTGTTGTCAAGCTGATCAACTCGCTGGAGATCGAGATCGCCTCTCTTTCCGATGCGGAGCTCAGGGCCAAGACCACCGAGTTTCGCCAGCGCCTGGATAGAGGGGAGTCCCTCGACGACCTCCTGCCCGAGGCGTTTGCGGTGGTGCGGGAAGCGGCCAAGCGGGTTCTCAACTTGCGCCACTACGACGTGCAGCTCATCGGCGGCATGGTGCTGCACGAGGGCCAGATTGCCGAGATGAAAACCGGCGAGGGGAAAACACTGGTCGCCACCCTGCCTGCCTATCTCAACGGCCTGACCGGCAAGGGGGTTCACATCGTTACCGTCAACGGCTACTTGGCCCGGCGGGACTCGGAGTGGATGGGGCAGGTGCACCGTTTCTTGGGCCTGACGGTTGGCCTGGTGCAAGAGGGTATGTCCACCGAAGAGAAGCGGCGCAGCTACAACTGCGACATCACCTACTGCACCAATAGCGAGCTGGGCTTCGACTACCTGCGGGACAACATGGCCACCGACATCAAAGAGGTGATGCAGCGGCCCTTCAACTACTGCATCATCGACGAGGTGGACTCCATCCTCATCGACGAGGCCCGCACCCCCCTGATCATCTCCGGCCAGATGGCCCGCCCCTCCGAAAAGTACCTCAAGGCGGCCCAGGTGGCGCGGGAGCTGATCCGGGACGAGCACTACGAAGTGGACGAAAAAGCCCGCAACGTCATCCTCACCGACGAAGGGTTTGAAGCCGCCGAGCGGTTGCTGGGGGTCTCCGATCTGTTTGACCCCAAGGATCCCTGGGCCCACTTTGTCTTTAATGCGGTGAAGGCCAAGGAGCTCTTCATCAAGGATGTCCACTACATCGTCCGCAACCAAGAGGTGGTGATCGTGGACGAGTTCACCGGGCGGGTGCTCCCCGGTCGCCGCTGGTCGGATGGGCTGCACCAGGCGGTGGAAGCCAAGGAGGGGGTGCCGATCCAAAACGAGAGCCAAACCCTGGCCACCATCACCTACCAAAACCTCTTCCTGCTCTATCCCAAGCTCTCCGGCATGACGGGCACCGCCCGCACCGAGGAAGCCGAGTTCGGCAAAACCTACAACCTGGAAGTGACGGTGATCCCCACCAACCGGCCCATCCGCCGTAAAGATGCTCCCGACTTGGTCTACAAGACCGAAAACGCCAAGTGGAAAGCGGTCGCCGAGGAAATTGCCCACATGCACGAGCGGGGCCGGCCGGTACTGGTGGGGACGACCAGCGTGGAAAAATCTGAGCGCCTCTCGGCCATGCTCAAGGAGATGGGGATCCCGCACAACCTCCTCAACGCCAAGCCGGAGAACGTGGAGCGGGAAGCGGAGATCATCGCCCAGGCGGGGCGCAAAGGTGCCGTAACCATTGCTACCAACATGGCCGGGCGCGGCACGGACATTATCTTGGGCGGCAATGCCGAGTACATGGCCCGCCTCAAGCTGCGGGAACGGCTGATGCCCAAGCTGGTGCAACTGGACGCCGACAACCCGCTGGGATCCGTTCCCATGCTAGGGCGGGGTGGGGGCCAGGGATTTGGAGGATCCTCACCTAAGCCGAAAAAATCCTGGACGGTGGTCTCTCCCAACTTTTACCCCTGTGAGCTGTCGGCCCGCACCAGCCAAGCGCTGGAGGAGGTGGTGGCGGCGGCGGTGACCAAATATGGGTTGAACCGCCTGCCGGAGCTGGTGGTGGAAGATCTCATCGCGGTGGCCTCGGAGAAAGCGCCGGTGCAGGATCCGCTGATCTTGCAACTGCGGGAGGTCTACAACAGCATCAAGGCCGAGTACGAAAAGGTAACCGAGGCCGAGCACGAGGAAGTGGTGCGGCTGGGCGGCCTGCACGTGATCGGCACGGAGCGCCACGAGTCCCGTCGCATCGACAACCAGTTGCGGGGCCGCGCCGGACGGCAAGGGGATCCCGGCTCCTCGCGGTTTTTCCTCAGCCTGGAAGATAACCTGCTCAAGATCTTCGGTGGCGAGCGGGTGGCCAAACTGATGGACATGTTCCGGGTGGATGAGGACATGCCCATCGAGCACCCGCTGCTTTCCAGCAGCCTGGAGAACGCGCAGCGCAAGGTGGAAGTGTATTACTTCGACCTGCGCAAACAGGTGTTTGAGTACGACGAGGTGATGAACAACCAGCGGCGGGCCATCTACTCAGAGCGGCGGCGCATCTTGGAAGGGGAGAACCTCAAAACCAAAATCCTCGACTATGTGCGCAAGACTGTCGAGGAGATCGTGCGGGCCCACGTCAACCCGGAGCTGCCGCCGGAAGAGTGGGAAATCGACAAGCTGACCGCCAAGATGCAGGAGTT